>DATAEV010000292.1:0-11399 GCA_036257875.1 Actinomycetota bacterium
CACGACGGCCAGGCCGAGCGCGATCACCGCCGCCGAATGCATCGATGCGACCGCCGTCGCGACCGCGAGCGCCTGGCGAGGCCGCGCGCCGGAACCCACCATCGCGCCGGCCATCAGCGTCTTGCCGTGGCCGGGGAGCAGGGCATGCCAGGCGCCGAACCCGAACGCGAGCACGAGCCCGAGCAGCACGAGCGGGAGTCCGCGGCGGGCGAGGACGCCGGCGAAGCCGGCGGCCTCGGTCGCCGGACGTGCGACCGCGTCAGCGGAAGCGCCGGGACCCATCCCGGCGCTTGGACCCGCCGTCCCGGAAGAACTGAACGTGGCGCTCATGGTCGTTACGTCGAGGGGGCTGGAGAGCATGTCCTGGGGGTACGCCCGCAGATCGTCGCTGGGACTCGTCGCCGGCACGTTCGAACCCGCGAGCGCCACACCGTCTCCGCTCGCCGTCACCTCACGCCAGCCGATCCGACCGTCGTCGGCGTTGCCGTCCTGATAGGCGATCGATCCCGAACCGGTCGTCACGCTGCCGGAGAACGCTGCCTCGAAGCGAAGCGTCTGCAGCCCCGCCTGTCCCGGCAGGAGCTCGGCGGTGGCGGACGTCGACGAGAGCTCCACGGCGCGCCCGTCGACCCGCAACTGCAGGCCGGGCAGGATGACCCGCGCTTCTCGCTGGGCCCACGCGTCCAGCTCCTGAGCCGACGCGACGCCGTCGCCGTTGGCATCGATCGAGGGGAGCTCCTGATACGTGGGGATCTCCGCCATGTCGATCGTGTAGTCGACCTCCGCGGCGCCGACCGTCAGCCGGATCGCGCTCCCGCGGTTCACCGTGAAGTTCCCCAGAGGATGTGCGAAGGCCGCCGGTGCCACGAAGAGCACGACGAAGACGGCGCCCATCGCGACCACGAGCGCCCGCACCGTTCGAGACCTCATCCGGAGGCTCCCGCTCGAGCGAGTGCGCTCCGGGCCGCGGGCACACCGAGGATCGAGAAATGCGGGTTGATCGCGCGCGCGGTGCGGAGATCCCGGACTCCGGCGGATCGCCGGCCGAGCCCGAGCTCGATCATCCCGAGGTGGTAGCGGAAGAGCGCGCTCCTCGTTCCGAGGGCCAGGGCCCGGCGCTCGAACCGGATCGCCTCGGCGTCGTGGCCGGCAGCGTGGAGCGCCCACGCGAGCGCGTCGGCGACGTGGATGCTGTGCCGCCGCCCCCACTCGACCCTCGCTGCCCGGAGGGCCGCGCCGGCGCGTCCGTGATCCGCGTCCAACAGGGCGAGCTCCAGGTCCACGTTGACGCCGTTCGCGCGGAACAGGGCAGCTTCGGCGCGCGCCAGGCCGTACTCCTGGCGCGCCGCCGCTCGATCGCCGGTCGTCCAGAGCAGATCGCCCAGCGCGACCACGTATTCGGGCAACGGGTACAGGGCGACGACCTCCCGGTACCGGGCGATCGCCGTGGTCACGTGACCGCGCGCCCACGCGACCTTCGCCATGCCGGCCCGCGACGGGATCCACGCGGCGTCGAGCTGTTCGGCCTCGCGATAGCGATCCGCGGCACCGGCAAGGTCACCCGCGTTCCACGCGAGCTCGCCGAGCTGGTACGCCGCCCAGGAGGTGTCCCGTGCCGTGCCCGCGACCCGGCGCGCCGCTCGCATCGCGAGGACGGCTCCGGCAACGTCACCGTGCAACTCACGGACGTAGGAGATCCGCGCGTACGACGAGAGCCCCGGGGCGATGTCCACCATCTTCTGGAACGCCGAGCCGGCGGCGGCATACCGGCCGAGTTCCACGAGCGCATCGCCGATCACGCCGTAGACGGCTCCCCCGTACGGGTCGAGACGCCGAGCGCGCTCGCCGTTGCGGAGCGCCCCCGTGAAGTCATGGCGCGCCGCCGCCAGCGCCGCCAGGCCTACGTACGCGCCGGCATTGTCATCGGGATGGGTCCGCAGCGACGCGGCGAGCACGGCCTCGGCCTTCGGGTAGTAACTCGGATCGGCCGTGACCCGCGCCTCCTGCACGTAGGCGAGTCCCAGATCGTTCGCGGCGTTCCAGTCGCCCGGCACCTCCCGGAGCCGTTGCTGCAACGTGGCGATCGCTGCTTCCTGCGAACCCGGCGCGACGGCGAGCGCGGCCGGGTCGGCCGCCGCGGGAGCGGCGGGCGACCCCGCCGCGTCGCCCGGACGCCGGAGCAGTCCGATGCCTCCCACCGCGAACAGCGCCACCGCGAGCGTGAGCGCCAGGACCGTTCGTCCCGCTCGTGTCATCGGATCGTCTTCTCCTCGTTCTGATGGGCTGACGGAAGAGGCGCGGCGGGCTGCCGCCCGCCGCGCCCAACCTGCGTCAGTGCGGGCTCGGGTCCGAGCCGCTGTGCGGATACGCGACGAACGGGAACGTCGACAGGAACGGCGACTCGTTGGCGTCGACCCCGTCTCCCAGCGTCTCCGCGGCGGGGTCGTGGTTCGGCAACAAGACCCCCATCGCCACGCGGAGCGCGATGTCGATCGTGTCGTCCGACAGCCGGCGACCGTTCGGGAACCCCTGGACGTCCCCGGCGAGCACGCCGAGACGGCTGCACGCGGGCGCGCCGCCCGTGCCGCACAGCGGGGTGTCCATGTTCAGCCGGAGCATCTCCGACGCCGAGCCTCCGACCGGCCGGTTCAGGCCGGGCAGGCCCCTGAGGAACACCGTCACCAGATCCGACCGCTGGATCCCGGCCTGGTTCGGGTTCGAGTCCAACACGGTGGGGAACGCGCCCGGATACACCGCGTTCAACAGATGCGGCAGCTCGGGGTCGTTCACCGCGGGAAGGAACTGCGCGTCGTCCTTCGGCTTCGAGGCGTTGAAGTAATCCTTCAGGCCGACCGGGACGACGACCTCGTTGACGAGCGGCATCCCCAGCCGCGAGACCTGCACGTCGTTACCGGAGAAGGTCTGCGTGCCATCGGTGTGCTGCACGCGCATGCTCGGACGTGACGCCGTGTTCCAGATCCCGATGACCGAGTCGTTCGGGCCTCGAAGCTGCCCGCGAGGGACCGACAGCACCATCGTGTTGACGTTGAACCCCGTGAGGGTGTCATCGCCGGCCTCGCTGAAGTTGCCTCCGTACAGGAGGTCGAAGACCCGCAGATCGAGGAAGAAGGCGTCGTCGGACTGTCCGACCCAGGAACGGACGCCCGCCCCGGTGGTCGAGACCGCCGCGTTGAACAGATGGGCGTTGTAGTTCGGCATCGAGCCGGCACCGACGTTGCTCGGCGCGACCTTGGCGTTGTTGATCAGCACGACGCTGTTCCCGTTCCTGATCCGGGTCAGGTCGTACGTCTGATAGATGTTCAGGTTCGGGTCGTTGAGGCTCGTGACGGGACCCGTGGCGTAGAGGAAGGTCGCTCCCGACCGGTAGTGGGTCGTGAAGGTCCACCGGTAGATGATGTCGGGACGCGCGTCCCCGTTGTTGTCGATGTTGACGTCGTAGTTCGTGTGCTCGGCGAAGAGATAGAAGTTCGGGCCGCCCGCGGGCTCCTCGAACGGTATCCAGGAGCTCACGAAGCTGATCGAGTTGGGCTGATCCGGCGACCGGAACGCGTAGAGGTCCGTGTTGTCGATCTGCGGATCGGCCGCGGTGAGGGGCGCCTCGCGGTGACTCGATGCGCGGGACGCGATCGGTGCGAGACCCACGAAGATGCTCGCTCCGAGCGCGACCGCGGCGGTCCCCGCGATCAGCGCCTTTCGGAAGTTGGACATAGCGAAGCTGGCTCCTTCCCACGTTGGCGTTCGTTCTGTGACCCGCGCGCCCGGCTCCGGCGGCCCTCCCGCCCTGGGAGCCGCCACGATCCCCCTTCCTCATGGCGACGGTCCGAGGGTGCTTCGCGCTCCTCGGCGCACCGGATGACTCGGATCCGAGCGCCGGGCTCAGGACGTCTGTACGGGCGCGGGCAGCGGCTTGCGTTGGCGTGATGCGCGGAGGAAACCGACGAACATGACGGTGACGCCGATCGACAGCATCAGGGCGAACAGGAACAGGTCACCGGCAGCGGCGAACGCCGACCCGCCAACGGCGACGATCGTGGCGCCGAACGCGATCAGCAGCGTGCCGAGGAACCGATCGCGCAGCTCGGGACGGCCGCGCATCTTCCATGCTGACCACAACGTGCCGACGATCAAGACGGTGTACGCGGGGATCGACACGATCTGCGGAAGCCGGTGCGCGGGGGTTCCGTCTCCGAAGACGTCCTTGCCTGAGGGCAGTCGCTTCGCCAGGGCGATGGGGTCGTACACCGCGTGGCCGAGCACCGCCACCGTGTACGCCGCGATGAAGACGAGCAGGAGCACCGTGACCCACAGCACCACTCGATCGCGGAACAGCAGGACGACTTCCCCGGCGGCCAACAACGGAACGGTGAGGACCGCACCAAGCGCCCAGTAGATCTCGTACTCGAGCTTCGTCCATCCGCCGGCGGCGCCGATCACGACGACGAGCGAGGCGACGCCGTAGAACAGGAGCGCCAAAGCCCAGAGGGCGGTATAGGGCCGGCGACGCGCGACGAACTCCTTGGTGAGCATGATCGCGAACCCGAACGCGATGGCGGCCGCGATCAGCGCCATGATCATGGCGAACAGGATATCCGGGAAGGCACGAGCGCCCGCGGCGGTCACGGACGGCTAGCCTTGGGTCACCCATGGCCGGGCCACGTCTGCTGTTCTCGACCGCCGCCTTCTTCGCGCGCCCCCTCGGCGACACGTTCGCGCTCGTCGCGGCGTGCGGGTACACCGGGGTCGAGGTGATGGTCACGAGGGATCCCGCCAGTCAGGACGCCACGGTGATGCGGAAGCTGGCGTCCGAGCACGGGCTGGAGATCGGGGCGATCCACGCACCCTCCCTGCTGCTCACCCGGCGGATCTGGGGGACCGACCCGATCGGCAAGATCGAACGAGCGGCCGAGGTCGCGGCCGACGCCGGTGTGCCGACGGTGGTGACCCACCCGCCGTACCGATGGCAGCGCGCCTACCGGCAGCGGCTGCACGAGACGCTCCCCTCGGTCGAAGGCCGAACCGGCGTCACGGTCGGTATCGAGAACATGTTCCCGGTCCACGTGGGATCGCACCCGCTGATGCTCCACGCGAACCAGGATCTGGACGAGCTCGAAGGCATCCCGCATCTCGTGCTGGACACCTCGCACGCGGCCGTCGCGAAGCACGATCTGATCGACGTGCGCACGCGCTTCGCCGACCGGCTCCGACACGTCCACCTGTCCGACAACGCGGGCCGCGGATGGGACTCCCATCTGCCGCCCGGCCAAGGCGTGCTTGCGCTCGATGCCTTCCTCGACGATCTCGTCGCCTGCGGCTACACCGGGACCGTTTCCCTCGAGGTCGACCTCCGCCGCTACCTGACCGAGCCGAAGAAGCTGAGCGGCATCCTGAACCGCATGCGAGAGGACGTCGAGACGAGGCTGGCCGGCTCGGCGGGGTAGCGGCGCACGGCCCGATATCCTCGGGCCGTGCGCCGCGGCACCGCGATCACGTTGGCAGTCCTGTTCGTGTTGCTCGTTGCGGCATTGATCGCCCAGCTCCGACAGCCGGCGCCGACCCAGCCGTATCCGGGGCCCACGAGCGGGACCGAGCTCCCGTCGCTGTCGCCGTCGGGCTGAAGCATCTACTCGAGCACGACGGTCGAACCCTCGCCCAGATGCAGGATCTCGGCGGCGCTCCCCTTGTTCACCACGAGCGCGATGAACCCCTGCGAGTCGACGATGACCCCCAACCCGTGCTCGGGAAGATCGGTGAACGTCTCGACGAGCGGGACGCGCGTCCCGGCGACGCCGACCGTTCCTTCGATCCCGGCGTCCGCGAGGTGCGCGCGCGTCACGTTGAGCTGCACGTTCCCGAAGCCGTCCACCCCGATCACGCGAGCGCCGATCGCGTCCGGCGCCATCATCGGCCCCGGCACCTCGAGCACCTGCAGTCGCTCCGGGTCCAAACGCGGGCCGATCGTCTCGAGCGAGGTGCCCATCGCGAGGTGCGCGGCGGCCGGCGCGAAGACGTCGCGGCCGTGGAAGGTGTTGGAGATCGGATGGAGCACGATGCCTGGGGATGAGATCTCGAAGGCGGCCTCCGCACCACCGAGCTCGGACCACGCGAGCGACAACAGGCCGTTGTCCGGGCCGACGAGCAGCGCGCCGGTGCCGGCGCGGACGGCGACGGCGCGCCGTTCGGAGCCGACGCCGGGGTCGACCACCGCGCAATACACGGCGTCCTCGGGAAGGTACGGCGCCGCTCGGGACAGGACGAGCGCGCCCCGCTGCACGTCTTGTCGCGGGACCGCGTGGGTGAGATCGATCACCGATGCATCCGGAGCGATCCGGAGCATGACCCCGTGACACACGCCGACGAACTCGTCACGCAGCCCGTAGTCGGTGCAGAAGACGATCGGGCGGGTCACGACGCCTCAGGGGGGTGAAGGTACATCGCCAGCCACGCGTCGATCAGCTGCTCGACGTGACTGCCCTGACTGCCGGAGAGCAGGTCCGTCCCGTGATCGTCGGCCGTGACGATCTCGAGCCGCTTCGGCTGTGGGCTCTGGTCGTAGAAGTACTGGGCGGACGCCGCCGCCCCCGCGGGGTCACCGAGGCCGGCGATGAAGAGCTTCGCACCGGTGATGTTCGTGAGGACACCCGGGCCCGCCGCGAGGCGATCCAGCACCTCGGGCGCGGACAAGGTGATCACCGCGGGAACGTCCTGCCGGCCCGAAGCGACCATCAACGCGGCGGTTCCGCCGACGCTGGCGCCGATCAGGGCAACGCGGGTCGGCCCATCGGAGCTCAGGAAGTCGAGCGCCGCCGTGAGGTCGGTCGGGGCCGCGTTCACGTCCTTCTGTCCCTCCGAACAACCTCCGTCACCGCCCGGGCAGTACCCGCGCAGATCGAACGTCAAGACACGGTAGCCCGCCGCAGCCAGGTGTGCCGCTTCCGGGAACCAGGACGTCTGATCCGCCGGGAGCATGTGCGCGAGGACGACCCCCACGACGGCGTCCGCCGGCCCGAAGAGCCGACCGGACAATCGGACACCGTCCGAGGTTGGGAAGGAAACCGGCGTGGATCCGAACGCGGATGCGGCGGGCGATCCCGCGGAACACGACGAGAGGAGAACCGTGAGCGTCACCGCGAGCAACGGCGGCGGCCCGGGACGGTTCGGCAGGCCCACGTGGGGCTCTCGTGCGCTACTTGCCCAGCTTCAAACGCTGGTGGCGGGTGCGCTTCAGGAGCTTCTTGTGCTTCTTCTTGCGCATCTTCTTCCTGCGCTTCTTGATCAGGGACGGCAACCCATCACGCCTTTCACTCGGTCCCGAAGAGGTTCCGGAGGTCCACGCGCTTGACGCGATACGTGTCCTCCAGGCGAACGGATCCCAGTCTAAGCGCTTTGGGTGGCTCTGCCACGGGCGAGAGCAACCGAAGGCCCCCGTCGTCGGCCACGTGCTCCAGGACGCCGAGACCGGTGAACCCCCCGTGTCCGTCGGACAGCCCGACCAAGAGGCGGTCGAGGGTCTGCAGGTCGAACATGGGCGGCAGGGTCGGCATGAACACGGTCGGGCGAACGCGGAACCGCTGGAGCGGCGCGCTCTCGAAGTATCGCCCCATCGCCTTCTCGCGCATCGCCATCCGGTCCTCGACGCTGCTCGGCTTGACGTCCGGGTGAACGGGCGCCGTCACGGACTCGATCCCGAAGAACCGGTCGACGACGCCGAGGATCGGCTCTAGCTCCTCGCCGCGCTGGAGCCCGACCACGAGGTCGGGCTCCAGCACGTCGACCTTGTAGTACTTCACGAGCTGACCGCGGATCCCGGAGACCTCGCCGCCGGTGTCGACGATCAGCAGCTCCGCCCCCTCGTTCCGCGCTCGGTCGCGGAGGCGACCGAGCGCCCCAACCAACGGGACGAGGTGATCCTGCGGCGAGATCGAGCCGACGAACCCGAGCGCGTCGGCTTCGGACATCCGCTCCGAGATCAGGTCGTCCGGCTCACGGATGTGCTTCATCCCCACCGTCGCCGGTGGGCCGACCGTCTTCTGGGCCACGTCCGCGTCGATGTAGGCGACCCGCCTGCCGATCCGCAACGCGAACGCAGCCGTGGCACGCGCGAGCGTGCTCTTGCCGGCGTCGAGCCCACCGAGGAACAGGACCGAGCGGGCATGCCGCGCCGCCTGATCGACGAGCTGCTCGTGCTCGTTCATCGTGGGTCCTCCGTGCGATCGCGGAGGTCCCGGCTGTGGGTGACAGTCGCTACATCGCTTCGGTGTAGCGCTTGCTCAGGTAGTCGTCGACGTCGTCCTCGCGGAGGCGGTAGCTCCGGCCGACCCGCAACGCGGGCATCTGTCCTTCCTTGATCAGCCGGTAGACGGTCATCCTGGATACGCGAAGGAGGCCAGCGACCTCGTTCACGGTCAACAGCCGAGCCTCGGTGAAGGGTGCTCTCATGGTGTGTCGCGATGGTAGGGGCTGATAGGAGACGGCGTCTAGACCTGAGGGCATCGCCGCAGGTCAGACGTCGTTGAGTTGCCCCTACTCGCGAGCCGCGCGATGATCGGAACCTCAACCGCGGCAACGCGGATCACCGAGCCTGGAAGGGAGCCCAGATGTTGCCTTCGCGGTTCGACTATCACCGCGCGTCGTCAGTCGACGAGGCCCTGTCGTTGCTCGACGAGTACGGCGAGGACGCGAAAGTCCTGGCGGGCGGCCAGAGCCTGATCCCTCTGATGAAGCTGCGGTTCGCCGCGCCGGCCCACCTGATCGATATCAACCGGATCTCCGGGCTGGACAGCATCGAGGAGCGCGACGGGTACCTCGCTATCGGTGCGCTCGTCCGTCACCACCAACTCGCGGGCTCGGAGACGATCGCGAAGGGATACCCGACGCTCGCCGCAGCTGCGCCGCAGATCGCCGATCCGATCGTTAGGAACCTCGGGACGACGGGCGGATCCCTCGCGCACGCGGATCCGGCCGGTGACCTCGGATCGGTCATGCTCTCGATGGGCGCGAGCGTCGTGCTTCGGAGCAGTGCGGGCGAGCGGGTCGTTCCCATCGGTGCGTTCCTGGTGGACACGTTCACCACGTCGATCACCCCGAACGAGCTCCTGTCGGAGATCCGCGTCCCGACGCCGCCGCCGAGGTCGGGCGGGGCGTACCTGAAGCTGGAGCGCAAGGTGGGCGACTTCGCGACGGTGGCAGTCGCCGTGACCCTCTCGCTCGAGGACGGTGCGGTCGGCGGCGCGGGTATCGCTCTCACGGGGGTCGGGCTGAAGAACATCGAGGCTGCCGAGGCCGCGGCATCGCTTCGCGGCGCGGCTCCGACGGACGAGGCTTTCGCGGAGGCGGGACGCCTGGCCGCCGAGGCATCGAACCCTGTGAGCGACGTCCGGGGCACCGATACCTATAAGCGACACATGGTTGAGGTCTACACGCGTCGCGGTCTCGCCACCGCGTCGGCGATGGCCGCGGGTTGAGGGAGGCGATGGCATGGAGATCTCGGTCACGGTGAACGGTAGCGAGCGTTCCGCCGACGTCGAGCCCCGGATGTTGCTGGCGCATGTGATCCGGGAGGAGTTCGGCCTGACGGGCACGCACGTCGGGTGCGACACGACGAGCTGCGGCGCATGCACGGTCCTGTTGGACGGCTCCCCGGTGAAGTCCTGCACGCTGTTCGGCGTGCAAGCCGACGGTCGCGAGGTGACGACCGTGGAGGGCCTCGCCGACGCCGCCGGTCTCCATCCGGTTCAAGCGGCCTTCGAGGAAGAGCACGGACTCCAATGCGGCTTCTGCACTCCCGGGATGATGCTCGTCGGCGTGGCGCTCCTGGAACGCAACCCCGATCCGACGGAAGACGATATCCGCTGGGCGATCGCGGGAAACCTCTGTCGCTGCACGGGTTACATGAACATCGTCAAGGCGATCCAGACCGCCGCGACGGCGAAAGCCGCGGCGCCGGCTGCGGCAACCGCTTGAGGCGGGAAGGGAGCTCTCAGGATGGCCACCGAAGCGCACGAAGACCAGGCAGAGATCCGCGGGGTCGGCCATAGCGTCAAGCGCAAGGAAGACGGGCGCCTCATCCGAGGCAAGGGCACGTTCATCGACGACATGCAGCTGCCGGGGATGCTGTACATGTCGATCCTCCGCAGCCCGTTCGCGCACGCCACGATCAACGGGATCGACACGTCTCGAGCGCAGGCTGTGACCGGCGTCGTCGCGGTCGTCACCGGTGAGCTGATGGCTCAGCACAACCTGGCATGGATGCCGACGATGTCTGGTGACACCCAGGCCGTGCTCGCCACCGACAAGGTCCGCTTCCAGGGCCAGGAGGTCGCCGCGGTCATCGCGGAAGATCCCTATGTCGCGAAAGACGCGGTCGAGCTGATCGACGTTGACTACGATGCGCTCGGCGTCGTGGTCTCCCCGCAAGAAGCGTTGGCATCGGACGCGCCAGTCATCCGGGATGAGAAGGAAGGGCAGTCCGACAACCATATCTACCACTGGGAATCGGGCGATGCGGACGCCACGGACCGGGCCTTCGCTCAGGCCGACCGGGTCGTCAGCCTCGACACGTTCTATCCGCGGTCGCATCCCGCACCCCTCGAGACATGCGGGTGCATCGCGGATGTGAACAGCGCCACGGGGCAAACGACGATCTACATGACCTCGCAGGCACCCCACGCGATCCGCACCGTGTTCGCGCTGGTCACGGGGCTCCCCGAGGAGAACATCCGGATCGTGTCACCGGACCTGGGCGGCGGATTCGGGAACAAGGTGCCGGTGTACCCCGGGTACGTCGTCGCCACCGCCGCGTCGCTCCTGCTCGGGCACCCCGTCAAGTGGATCGAGGATCGGTCGGAGAACCTCATCAGCACCGGCTTCGCGCGCGACTTCCACATGCACGGCGAGCTGGCACTCAAGGACGACGGGACGATGCTGGGCCTTCGAACGTCACTGCTCGCTGACGAGGGTGCGTTCCATGCCGACGCCCAGCCGTCCAAGCTGAAGGTGGGGCTCTACCACGTCGTGACCGGCTCGTACGACATGCCGGCCGCGCATGTCGCCGCCGACGGCTACTACACGAACAAAGCACCCGGCGGGGTGGCATATCGATGCTCGTTCCGCGTCACCGAGGCGTCGTACATGATCGAGCGGCTCGTCCAGAACGCGGCGTACGAGCTCGGGATGGATCCGGCCGACCTCCGGAAGAAGAACTTCATCCGCCCGGAACAGTTCCCGTACGAGACGCCGACCGGGCTCGTCTACGACTCGGGCGATTATCGCGGGGCGATGGACCTCGCCCTCGAGACGATCGGCTACGACGAGCTCCGGAAGGAGCAAGCGCAGAAGCGTTCCGATGGAAAGCTGTGGGGCATCGGCATCGCATCATTCAC
>DATAEV010000296.1:0-5664 GCA_036257875.1 Actinomycetota bacterium
GCTCCGGGGGTGGGACTCGAACCCACAACCTACGGATTAACAGTCCGCCGCTCTGCCAGTTGAGCTACCCCGGATCGGAGCGTGGGCAGTCTAGCAGCGGCCTTCCGCGCGACCGCGCTAGGCTATGCGTTCGTCTCAGCAGGGGGGATAGATGAAGCTCCGCACGCTCATCTTGTTCGGTGCCGGGATCATGACGGGCCTCGCCATCGCTCGGAAGATGAGCGAAGACGATCCGGAAGTGCAGCACGGGCCCACCCGATCCTCCGAGTCGGCCAATCCCGCGGTGCGCGCCGTGACATCGCAAGCGCAGCGCGTGGCGGATCGCGCCACCGTGGCGAGCCTCGTAGCGATCAAGCGAGCGCGTGACGCGCTCCGCGAGCGCCTCGCCGAAGAGCAGTACGACGACGTGAACTGGAACTAAGCTCTTACCAGCTGCCCTGCCACGACACGGACCCGTTGTTCCCCGCGTAGCAGTCCGCCGCCGTGCCGCCCGTGAGGGTTGCGTACTGCGTGTCGTTGGGCGGGTCGTCGAACATGAAGAAGCATGTTCCCGATTGCGAGAAGGCGGCCAGGAACAGGACGCCGGTCGTCGTGTCCTTGCTGACCGTGGTGGGGTTCGGGCTGGACGTGGTTTCGTCGACCCATGTGATCGAGCTCTCTACGCCCTGCAGCTCGGGGATCGTCGCGTCGAGGTAGCGGTCGTTGGGATCGCGCGCCGAGGAGGTCGCGTAGATCACGCGCCCCGCGGTGAGGGCCACCCGGAGAGAGGACTTCGCCGCAGCCTCTTCGGCTCGGGTGCGAGCCCCGAGGAAGGTCGGTAACCCGATCGCGAGCAGGATCCCGATGATGAGCACCACGACCATCAGCTCGATCAGGGTGAAGCCGCGCTCATCCCTCTTCAGCGCAAGCGATCGACGGTTAAGAGAGACCCGGGTGAAACGGACCATGCTTGGGCATCGGCACGAGCCTGGTCGGCTTGATACCCCTCCCCCGGTAGGCCGACAGATCTACTCGAGGTAATCGCGCAGCTTCTGCGACCGCGACGGGTGCCGCAGCTTCGAGAGGGTCTTGCTCTCGATCTGACGGATCCGCTCGCGGGTGACCCCGAACTCCTTGCCCACCTCTTCCAGGGTGCGGGGATGTCCGTCGACGAGCCCGAACCGGAGCTGGATCACCTTCTTCTCGCGCTCGGACAACGTGTGGAGCACGCCCTCGAGCTGCTCCTGGAGCAGGATGAAGCTGGCGGCGTCGACGGGGACGACGGCGTCGGCGTCCTCGATGAAGTCGCCGAGCTGCGAGTCCTCCTCTTCGCCGATCGGCGTGTGGAGGGAGACGGGCTCCTGGGAGACCTTCTGGATCTCCCGAACCTTCTCCGCGCCGACACCCATCACCTTGCCGATCTCGTCGGGCGTCGGCTCGCGACCGAGATCCTGGAGGAGCTGGCGCTGCACCCGGACGAGTTTGTTGATCGTCTCCACCATGTGGACCGGGATCCGGATCGTGCGGGCCTGGTCCGCGATCGCACGCGTGATCGCCTGGCGGATCCACCAGGTGGCGTACGTCGAGAACTTGTACCCCTTGGAGTAGTCGAACTTCTCGACCGCCCGGATCAGCCCCAGGTTCCCCTCCTGGATCAGGTCAAGGAACAACATCCCCCGTCCGACGTAGCGCTTGGCGATCGAGACGACCAAGCGGAGGTTGGCCTCGATCAGCTTCTTCTTCGCGAGCTGACCGTCGCGCTCGACGCGACGGCAGAAGTCGTCCAGCTCTTCCTCCGTCTTCGGACGGAAGCTCTTCGGCATCTTGTCGCGGCCGATCCCCTCGACCTTGCCGAACGCCGAGAGCTGATGCTCGCGGATCTCCCACACCTTCTCGACGAGGAACTTGAGTACCTTCGGCTCGGGTTTGATCTCTTCCGCCAGCTGGTGCTGCATGGCCGTGGAAAGCTCCCCCGCCTCGATCCGCCGAGCGAGGTCCACCTCCTGGGCCGCGTTGAGGAGGGGGACCTTGCCGATCTCCTTGAGATACATCCGCACCATGTCGTTCGTGGGTGCGCGGAGGAGGTCGACCTCGATCCGGACCTGGGTCGCGGCATCGGTATCGTCACCGGGAACCTCGATGACCTCGATGCCCTCGGTCGTCAGATGCTCTTGGATCTGGGTAAGGAACTCCTCGACCTGTTCGGGCGTGAAGTCCTCGACGGGGACCGCCTCGAGGAGGTCCTCCGACGTTACGAATCCTCGCTCGCGTCCCCGGGCGACGATCTGTTCCTTGACCTCGTCGATCCCGAACGGCTCACGAGCAGCCGCGGGTTCGCTCACCAGGCTTCCTTCGAGATCTCGGGCACGACCGGCACAGTGTACGGAACGGGCGGGGAGACGACCGGTCTCGAGAACAAGATCCCTAGGCGCACGCCGCTCGATCACGCTCCAGTCATCGGGTGCGGCGACCGCATCGAGGACGGACAGATGTTCACGCATCGATGTGCTCCTCCAGCAGGGGTCGCAATCGTTTGCGAGCGGCGCTCAGATGAACGTGAACGGTCGCTCGGCTCGAGCCGAGGATCGCCGCGACTTCCGTGGTGGGTCGGTCGGCGTAGTCATGCAGGACGATCGCGAGACGTTGCTGTCGGGACAGGGTCTTGAGTGCATCGACGAGGTCCCGAACGGGATCCGGGATCGAGTACGAGACATCCCACGCCCGAGGATCCGATCGCCCTGACCGCTCCTTCAGCAGCCCTTTCGCGATGCGGAAGCTCGTTGTCCAGACCCATGCCGCCGGAGATCGGATCTCCTCGCCGTGGGCGAGCGCCTGTGCGAACGCCTCTGCGCGGGCTTCGTTCGCGACGTCGGCATCCCCCGCGAACGCGAGCAGGGCCCGCCACATCCGCGCGCCATCGGATCCGAAGAGCCGCTCGAGCTCTTGCCGCCTCTCGGTCGTTGTGTCACTCATCGTCTCGATGTATGGGCACCTGCGCACCGAAAAGCTGTAGAGACGTCGTGCACCTTTTGGCGAGGTCTACACCTCTCCGTGGAGACGTTGACGGATGCGTCTGAGCTCACCATCGACCTCCGCGAGGTCGCGGAAGCGTTCCTCCCACGCGGGATCGACCGTCGGGTTCAGCTTCTGCAGCTCCATCCGGATGCGATCGCTCCGCGACTTGAGCAGGAACTCCTGGAGCCGTGCGAGCACGCCCTCGGTGTACTCGGGCGTCCTGTCTCCTTCGAGCGGCTCCACCACGAGGGATGCGATCCTGCCTGCGAGCTGTGGGTCGGGGCCGCCGACGATCGCGCCGACGTCGCCGTCCGCATCCCGGAGCGCAACGAACAAGCGTCTGCTAGCAGGGGTTCGGAAATGCTCCTCGGTCAAGGTCTGCACGGTCTCGCGGAAGATATCGGCGTCGCCGGCGAGGAGTTTCAACATCTCGCGCTCCACGCGCTCCTGCGCGGTGGTGCGCTTGATCGTCTTGGCCACCTCGGTGGGCTGTCCGCCCAGCCGGCGCTCCAACGACTGGAGCACGCTCGTCTCCGAGACACCGGCCAGGTCGGCGAGCAGTCCGGCGTACTCGCTGCGTCGCACCGGGTCGGTGAGTTGCTGCAGGTAGGGCAACGCGGCCGCGACGGCCGCGGACCGTCCTTCGACCGTCCCGAGGTCGTGTCGTCCCACGGTCCTTCGGATCATGTATTCGACGAGTGGGCGGGCGTGGGTCGCGGCGGCGCGGACCCCTTCGGCGCCGTGCTTCGCGACGAACTCGGCCGGGTCGAGCCCTTCGGGGATCACCATGACGACAGCTTGGATCGGGAACGCCTCCTGGAACGCGGAGGCACGCTCGGCCGCCCGCGCGCCCGCCTCATCCGAGTCGAACGCGAGCACCGCGCGTTCGGCGAACCGGGACAGCAGCGCGAGATGTTTCTCGCCGAGCGCGGTCCCGCACGTCGCGACCACGTTGTCGATCCCGGCCTGCGCCAGCCCGATCACGTCGGTGTAACCCTCGACCACGAACGCTTCGCCCGAGCGCGCAATCGTCGACCGCGCGCGATGGAGGTTGTAGAGGATCTCCTGTTTGCGGTAGATGGGCGTCTCCGCGGTGTTGAGGTATTTGGCTTGTTCGCTCGCGCGGGGATCGCTCGGCAAGACGCGAGCGCCGAATCCGATGTTCCGACCCTGCAGATCCTCGATCGGGAACGTGATCCTGGCGCGGAACCGGTCGCGGACCGTTCCGTCATCGCCCCGCGTCGCGAGCCCCGCTTCCAAGAGGATCTCCGGGGACAGACCGGAGGACCCGACGAGCCGCCGGAGGAGGAAGTCGGGGTATCCGGGCGCGAATCCGATGCCGAACCGCTCGATGGCTTCGCCCGTGATCCCCCGCTCCGTCACGTACGCGCGCGCATCCTCGGCCTCGCGTCCTCCCGCGAGCATGGTCCGGTACAGGGCGGCCGCCTCTTCGTTCGCCCGGTAAAGGGCGGCCCGGCGCTCTGCTGCGCGGCGCTCCGCGAGCGAATCACCCTCGTAGCGGAGATGGACGCCCGCGGTCTGGGCCAGCCGTTCGATCGCCTCGACGTAGGAGAGGTGCTCGAGCTCTCGGAGGAACGTGATGGCGTCCCCACCCTTCCCGCACCCGAAGCAGTAGAAGACCTGCTTGGACGGCGACACGCTGAACGATGCGGTCTTCTCCTGGTGGAACGGACACAACCCGCTCAGGGAATCGTGCCCGCTCTTCTTGAGGGTGAGGTAGTTCCCGACGAGCTGGACGATGTCCGTCCGCTCCTTGACCGCGTCGATGTCGTCCTGCCGGATCCGCGCCACGCCGCTCCTATCGCGTTACAGGAGCCAGCCCCGGGGAAGGAAGAGCCGCTCGTACGTCCGCAAAGCGTACCGGTCCGTCATGCCGGCGATGTGGTCGGCGACCCGGGTGGTCAGGTCGCCGGGGGCATGCTGGTGCTCGGCCGGAAGCTCATCCGGATGCTCCAGGTAGTACTCGAAGAGATCCCGGAGCAGCTTGACGGCCTTGTCGTGATCCTCGTGCGCACCTTCCCGGAGATACACCTCCGCGAACATGAAGTCGCGGAGGTCGTCGAGCGCCCGGAAAACCGGCGAGGACAACCGGATGTCCGGCTTGCCGTCGCTCTGCTCGACCAGGTCGCTCACGAGCGTGTTGATCCGTGCCGAGTGCGTCGTACCCAGGACCTCCAGGGGCCCCGCGGGCAACTCGTCCGCCCGAAGGACGCCCGCCCGGATGGCGTCGTCGACGTCGTGGTTCACGTAGGCGATCCGGTCGGCGAAGCGCACGATCTTGGCTTCGAGCGTGGACGGGGGCGGCATCGACCAGGGATGGTGCAGCATCCCGTCGCGGACCTCCCACGTGAGATTGAGCCCACGCCCGTCGTCCTCGAGGTGTTCCACGACGCGCAGCGACTGCTCCGAATGGCGGAAGGGCCGGCCGAGGAACGGGGTGAGCGCCTGCTCCCCGAGGTGGCCGAACGGCGTGTGGCCGAGATCGTGCCCGAGCGCGATGGCCTCGGTCAGATCCTCGTTCAGCCGCAGTGCGCGGGCGACCGTGCGCGCGATGTGACTGACGTCAAGCGTGTGGGTGAGTCGCACCCGGTAGTGGTCGCCTTCCGGCGCGAGGAACACCTGGGTCTTGTGCTTGAGGCGGCGGAACGC
>DATAEV010000299.1:0-37384 GCA_036257875.1 Actinomycetota bacterium
CGTCAGCGGTCTTGGTGATGGTCACGTCGGGGCAGTTCACCGTGATCGTTGCCGTGTCCGACCCGGTGCCGCCGTTCGTGCTCGTGAACGATGCGGTGTTGTCGTAGGTGCCGCAGCTGTCTCCGGTGGTGTGGGAGGTCAGGTGCACCGTGATGCTCCCGCCCGAGGCGACCGTGGCCGGCCCGCAACTGAGCGTCTGGGTCGGTGCGGCGCCCGTGATCGAGCAGCTACTGGCCGGGGTGTTGGAATCGATCGACCAGTTCACCCCGGTGCCACCCGGCAGCGGGTCGTTGATCGAAACCCCGGTCGCGGAACCCGCGCCGGTGTTTGTGAGGGTCACCGTGAATCCGATGTCCGAGCCGGCGTTCACGGAGGCGTTATCAGCCGTCTTGGTGATCGTCAGGTTGGGGCACTGCACGGTGATCGTCGCCGTGTCGGAGTTGTCCGTCTGGTCCGATCCCTCGTTGTCCGCAGCCACGGTCGCGGTGTTCGAGAGCGTCCCGCAGTCCTGGGCGTCGGTGACGCCGGAGACGTGGATCGTCTTCGATGCGCCCTCGTCCAGGGTGGCGAACGTACAGCTCAGGGTGCCGGACGTGATCGAGCATCCCGTGACGGGCGGGTTGATCACCCATGCGACGCCCGCCGGCAGCGGGTCGTTCACCGTGACGTTGTTGGCCGTACCTGGACCGTCGTTCGTCACGACGATCGTGAACGCGGCCGTGTCGCCGGCGTTGATCGTGCCCTGGTCGGCCGTCTTGGTGACCGAGATGTTGGGCTGCACCACCGCGATGGCGCTCGGCTGGATGCTGCGGTCCTGGTTCTTGTTCGAGCTGTCGTCGAGCTGTTGGGTGCGCATGTGCCACGGAGCGCCGCTGATCGTGGAGGCGCCGTTGGCGGATCCGCCGTTGAACTCGTTCCAGTAGGCGGACTGCGCGATGTGCGCTCCCCAGAGGAAGAACGCCCAGTCGCTCGTCGTCGTGAACGTCACGACCATATCGCCCTTGCCGGAAGCGTGCGCCGGGACGGTGATGCTGTTGACCGTGCCGCCGTACATCGTCAGGTTCCGGCTGACGCCGGAGAAGGCCATCGCACCGTTCACCGATAGACCCGGGCTGACGGCCGGAACGAAGGGGTCGGCCGGGAACGCCTTGATATCCGCAGAGCCGAGGCCGTTCGGGCACTGTGACGACGCGCCCCCCGCACTCGGGTCGGCGCACTTGTTCGGGTTCTCGGTGACGTTCCAGGTGGCGAGGAAGTCGTACGCCTCGCTGCCACCCGTCAAGAAGTCGTAGTTGAGGTGGATCGTGTGCGTTGAAGACTGCGTGTTGTCGAGACCCTCGATCGCCAGGCGGAAGGGGACCACGTCGCCCTCGCCATAGGCGGAGTTGTTCCCGTTGAGGTCGCCGTTCTGCCACCCCTGACCCGGCAGGTTGGCGAACTGGTCGAGGTTGACGTTGAGCGAGGTGGCCGCTGCCGTGGTGAGGGCAGAGGCCGTGGACCCCGACGTCGAGCCCTTCGCAACCGAACCGCTCCCGGCCTTGGACTGTCCCATAGACAGCGAGAGACCTCCCGCCCATGCGGTCAGCCCTGCCTGACCGAACGCGACGGAGAACAGGAGGAGCAAACAGAACAACGACGTGAAGGCGCCCCGGCGGGCCCTTCGCGTTCGATCGGTTCTTGACCGTGTACCCATCTCCGAACCCCCAGCTTTCGTGGCCGCTTCTGTGGCCGATCTGCCCGATGTACCTATGGGGCCGGTGGCGGACGCCCATCGGTCCTACCGCAGTCCCCGCACAGAAGCTACGCTCCCTTTCCGGGGGATGCCATTGGACGAAAGCCTTGACCCCCCGCCCCCCAGGAGACGTAGTCCGTTCGGCTAGACGGACCCAGAAGTGTGGAGGACGCCGTTCGGTCTGCCAAATCCGCTGGTCACAAGCCCTTCCGGCGGTCTCGCGTGGACGGATCGAACCCGCACGCTCGGGCGGGCACTCGATCGGGTCCGCCCGCAGGCGGGTCGGCTCAATGCCCGACCAGGGGATGCCGGCGGCGGCAACCCACCCGAAGTGCAACGCCACCGAGGATCAGCAGGACGAGCCCGGAGGCTCCGGCCAGCGCGGCGTCGGACCCGGTGAACGCCGTACCGCCACCGTGGCGTGACGTGCCTCGGGCGGAGAGCACGGCCAAGCTCGTCGCCGTCCGCACGGAGATCGGGAACCCGGAGAGGTCCGACCCCGTGACGGTCGTCGTATCGAGGAGCGTCGTTCGAATCCCGGGAACCGCTGCGCTCGAGGTGAGGCGAGCGATGCCGCCCGGGGCAAGGGAGCCGATCCGACCGACCACCCCGACGCGATCCTGAACGATGCGTATCCGACGCACGACACTGTCACCCGTGTTCGTCACCCACGAAGGTATAGGTCACCGTGCCGCCGGGTCGAACGGACGTCGCCGATGCGTCGACCGACAGCGAGAGGCCGGGGTGGATCACCTGGATCGGCGCCGCCGTCACCCCGCGGATCATCGCTTCGTCCGGCGTCCGCGCCGTGACGTGCGCCGCCAGCGCCAGTCGGCCGAAGCCGCGTCCGCGGATCGTTCTCGAACAGGTCACGGACCAGGTGTGCCCAGGCTCGAGGCGGCCGGGATGAGAGCGGTCAGGGACGTCGCAGCCGGCCCCCGGAAGGTGAGATCGTGCAGAGGAACCTCGCCGTCGTTCGTGATCGCGAAGATCGCGCGAACATGGTCGCCGACCCGAGCGACCCGCGGACCATCACCGCTCACGGCGATCGACGGCTCACACCCGACGGCATCCACATGCGACGCGGAGTCGTTCGCCTGGGCGGCTGCCGGTTCGTCCTTCGCCGAAACGATGACGCGGTTGCGCATCGGTCCGCACGGGCGGTCGGTGTCGATCCGGATATCGATCGTCGCCGTCGCGTTGTCGCCAGCATCGAGCGTCGCTCGGTCGCAAACGATCGTGAACCCCGCTCGCCCTTCGGTCGAGCCGACGGCAGAGCAGCTCCCGCCGTCCATCTTCGGAAGGAGGTGGATGGGCTCCACGCCGCGGGGCAGGCGGTCCGTGACGACCACGTGATGCGCGACGGCCGCGCCAGCGTTCGTGATCGTCAGCGAATACCGGAGCGCTTGACCCTTCTCGACGGGTCCCGCTGCATCCGAGGTGACGTCGACGACGAGGTCGGGCGCGAGGACGGGGTCGGATGTGGTGGTGAGACATCCGACCGAAGCGGAGGCCACGGCCGTGTCGTCGTTGCCGGCGATCGGCGGTTCGTCCGATGCGCTGATCGTGGCGAAGCTCCGCAGCTCGCCGCACGTGCCGGCCCGGAGGTGCGCCACGAGCGCGATCCGCACCAGCCCGTCCGGCCCGAGATCGCCGACCGAGCACCGGACCGCGGACCCCACCTGACAGGCCGGGGGAGGGGAGACCGATGCCACCCCGGCAGGCACGGTGGTGGAAACGATGACGTCGCGCGCGGTCGCGTCGCCATCGTTCCGAGCGATGACCGTCCAGCTGAACGAGGCAGGCGACGCGCGCACGAGCCTGCCGCCAGCGATAGAGACGGCGACGTCTGGGCGACCGACGACGGCTCCGGCGGCGGAGGTGGTCAGCGCGAGCCCGAGGAGCATGGCGACGAGCGCCACGCCGGCTCTCCCGCTCTGACGCAGCCTCCCGTCCCGTGCCACGACCTCACCCTTCGACAATTGCCCGCCCGTCTCGCCTCGGCCGCCCGCGGCTGGGCCGAAGAAGGGGGCGGCCACGCGCCCGCGCCGCGGCCCTCCATGGTGCGAACCCCCTTGCGCGGCCTCGTATCTACGCGGCCTCGAACCATCGCAGGCGAGCCACCCCGAATCAACGCCCCTCGCACCGCATGACGGGGTGATCTGGTGTCGGGAGAGCGAGCGTCCGACCCGTGCGTTCGCGCTAGGTTACATAATGTCCATTATCGGCGTTGCCCACGGAGCGAACTCTCACACGGCTGGGCCGTGTCCGAGCCGCGCCGATAGCCCCCAACGGGTCACCATCCAGAGCGCCTCAGCCACGATCGACCTCGAGATCTTCGATTCGCCGTGCTCGCGTTCCCGGAACGTGATGGGCACCTCGGCAACATCGAAACCCGCGCGGTCGGCGCGCATCACCAGCTCGATCTGGAACACGTAGCCGGAGCTCGCGAAGGGTGTCCGGAGCAGCTCCTCCAGGAGTCCCCGGCGGTAGACCCGGTAGCCGCTGGTCGCATCGTGGATCGGGAGCCCCAACATGAACCTCGCGTAGGCGTTCGCTCCCCTCGACAGGGCCACGCGGGCCCGGCTCCAGTTGGTCACGGACCCGCCGGCGACGTACCGGCTCCCGACGGTGAGATCGTGCTGCTGCCCCGCTTGGAGCAGACGGGACAGCTCCGCCGGGTCGTGGGAGAGATCCGAATCCATCTCGACCGTCAGGTCGTACCCCTCACGGAGCGCCGTCGTGAAGCCCTCGAGGTACGCGCTCGCCAGCCCGGATCTCGGGGGGCGTTCCAGCAACCGGACGCGGTCGTCCCGAGCCGCGATCGGTCGGACGAGATCACCGGTCCCATCGGGTGAGGAATCGTCGATCACGATCACATCGGGGTGCTCCGGCCGTTCGAGCACATCCGCGATCACCCGCTCGATCGTGGCCCGCTCGTTGAAGGTCGGTAACACGACCAGGGTCCGAGGTGACGCCGGGAGCGGCGCGGTATGCGCGTGGGGATGCGAGCGGCGGCGCGGGACGAGGAACCAGATCACGGCCATGAGCAGCGCAACGATCGGGAGCCAGTCCCCCCACCGCACGTATCCCGTCGTGGCGGTCGACGTGCGGATCGGTTCTCGGAGGATGCCGGGCTGGAACAGTCCCGTACGAGCGATCACCCGTCCATGGGTGTCGACGAACGCCGAGACGCCTGACACCGCCGCGTCGACGATCCACCGGCCGGTCTCGACGGCGCGCATCCGACTCATCTGGAGGTGCTGATCCGACGCGGCCGTGAAGCCATAGGAAGCGTTGTTGACAGGGACGACGAGGAAGGTGGCGCCGTCTCGGACGAACGCGCGCGGCAACGACGGGAACGAGTTCTCGAAGCAGATGGGCGTGCCGAACGCTGGGAGGCCCGGAGCCTCGACCGTGTGCACGGCGGTTCCCGGCGCCCGGTCCACCGGGATCTGCCGGGTCGCGCTGATCCAGTCGATGTTCGAACGCCAGGGGACGTACTCGCCGAACGGGACGAGGTGGACCTTGTCGTAACGGTCGACGCGCGAGCCATCGTTCGCGAAGACGAGCTCCGAGGTTCGTTGGCGTTCGTCGGGATCCTTCATCACCGCCCCGACCGCGGTCGGGGCCCCGACCTGCGCGACGGCCTCCTGGACGGCGGCCATCGTGGTGGGATCGCTCGAGGCGGCGGGGTCCAGGGCCCCCTCCCCCCACAGGACGAGGTCGGGCCGAGGCGACGAGCCGGCGAGGCTCCGATGCAGCGCGATGTTCTTCCGGGCGACCAGGAGATCCTCCTGAGCGGCCGAGGTGTTCGGCGGCGGACGGACGTCGACCTGGATGACGGCGACGTCGAGCGATCCGCCGGTCGGTTCAGAGAAGGGCAGCGCGATCGGCGCGAGGACCACGGCGACCGCCAGAACGACGAACCCTGCCGGCCGAACCCAAGGGCTCCCCTTGCCCCTGATCGCCGCGAACAGCAGGGCGTTCGCCATCACGACGACGAAGGTGATCCCCCACACACCGGCGAGCGTCGCGAGCGGAAGGACCGCACGGTCGTCGACCTGCGAGATACCGATGCTCCCCCAGGTGAACCCGCCCAGCGGGAACATGCCGCGGATCCAGTCGACCGCCGTCCATAAGGCTGCGAACCCGATCGCCGACCGGATGGGCCGCTCGTCCCTAAGCATCGACGGGCCGATGGCGCCCACCACGGCGATCGAAGCCGCCGACAGCGCCGTCAGCGCGAACCACGCGAGCGCGCCGAACAGGAAGATCCAGTACAGGGTTGCCCCGAAGAACGCCAACCCGAAGACCAGCGCGAGGAGGGCTCCTCGTCCGGGACGAGCTCCACGCAGCGACCAGAGCAGCGGGATCAGCGCCACGAAGGCGAGCGGCCATACCTCCGCAGGAGGGAAGGCGAGCGAAAGCAGCAGTCCGCCCCCGACGTTGAGGGCGAGTGCGGCCGGGATCGGGACGGGCGACGGGCCGCTCAGGCGCAATCGCGACAGAGCATCTTGCGCTTGTCCGCGAGCTGGCTCCGATGTTTCACCAGGTAGCAGTTCTTGCACATGAACTCCGTCGCCTGCATCGGGATCACCCGGGCGTCGAGGGGTTCGAGGCGTTCGTCGCGCGTCGAGGTCGCGGCCGTGACCTCATCCTCTTCCTCGGCCGCCTCCTCCTGCCCATCCTGGGACTCCTGCTTGGCCAGGAGATCCTGGATGGACTCCACGTTCTCCAAGCCGGGCTCCGGGGGCACGGTGGCCTCCGCCAGCTCCTCAGGTGTGGGCTCGAGACCCTCGAGGACCTCTTCGTCCTCGAGGGTAGCCTCAACCTCCTCGTCCACGTGTTCGTCTACGTCGTCGATGTTCTCGGGCATCGGATCTTCTTTCGTTGGTGCCGTGGGAGGCCCCCACCCCCCGCCAAGCGCGCGCATCCTACACCTCGCTCGCGCGGATGCAACCACGGAAGGGCGCGCACGCCGTCAACGCACCCGAGGGCCTCCGGCATTCCCGTCGGGGGGCGCCGAGGCACGAAAAGATGAGAACCCAAGAGACCTTTGGGGCCGCGACGCCGGGGCGCCGCGTTCTCTACTCAGCCTCTTGGGTTCTCGCGCGCCTCCGCCGGGGCGGTGACGCAGCGCGAACGGTATCGGGCACCCCGCGAGGCGGTCAACCCCCGGGGCTGAGAAAGAGTGACAGAACGCTCTGCACGCTCTGCGTGCCCACCGTTGCCTTTCAACGCGCGTAGACCTCGCGTCCGAGCGAAACGGTAAGCGCCGGTCGCAATCCTTCGATCTCGGACTGCTCGAACGGATCGACGTCGTACCCGGCGAAGTCCGCGTGATACCCGGGTTCGAGCAGACCTTTCTTCTCTTCCTGGTGAGCCAAGCGAGCGCTCCCGACCGTGTGCACCCGGATCGCTGCGGCGCGCTCGAGGCGTTGGCGCGGGTCGTGATGGTCCTCCATCGCGGTGACGGCGCGCCAGGGATCGAGCGGCGTGACCGGCGCATCCGAGCCGGCTCCGAGGACGACACCCCGCTCCAGCATCGTGCGATACGGGTTCATCGCGTCCGCACGATCGGCTCCCACGCGGATCTCGTACAGCCCTCCGGCAGCGCCCCATGCTCGGTCGAACGCCGGTTGCACGGATACGGCGAGTCCAAGCATCGCGGCTCGCTCGACCTGATGCGCCGTCGGCATCTCGAAGTGCTCCACCCGGTGACGGCGCGCGCGGAAATGACGGCGTTCGCGCGAGTCCAGGGAACCGTAGATCCGCTCCCACGACGAAAGCACCTGTTCGATCGCGCGATCACCGATCGCGTGGATCCCGGCTTGGAGACCCGCCATGTGCGCGTCGTGGAAGAAGCCCGCGAGCTCGTCGTCGTCGTAGTTGGTCACGCCGGTCGTGTCGAGGTCTTCGTACGGAGCGAACAGCGCGGCGGTGCGGGCGCCGATCGATCCGTCCGCCGGGAGGTCGCCGCCGATCGCGTCGTGACCCAGCTCGATAGCCCGGGGGACGTCCATCGTTGCCACGATCGCGATCGCGTGGACGGGCAGCTTCTCCCGGTGGCGACGGAACACCTCGACGTCACGTTCCCCGTCGTCATGGGGCATCGACATCTCGTGGAGGCTCGTGATGCCCGCCGATGCGGCCCGCCCCGCCGCGGCCAGCTGCAGCTCCTCGATCCGGTGCTCCGACCGCGACCCGGCGAGCCAGCGACCGAGCAGCGCGTTGGCGGAACGGGTCACGCGGCCCGTGGGGTCTCCCTCGCCGTCGCGCTCGAAGCCTTCGGCGTCGTGCACCTGAGCGAAGGTGAGTGCGGCCGAGTTCGCGAGCGCGATATGCCCGTCGACCCGGCGGATCACGAGTGGCTTCCCGGTGACGGCGTCCAGCTCTTCGAGCGAGGGAAGGTCGGGTCGATCCCATCGGGTCTCGTCGAACCCCTGCAGGAGGATCACCGCCTCGTCGTCGCCGGCGGCTCGTCCGGCGGCGAGCGCGAGGAGCTCGCTCTTCGACCGCGCCGCCACCACGTCTTCGTTGGAGAGGGAGAGTCCCGTCGCGGTGAGATGGACGTGGGTGTCGATGAACCCGGGGAGGATCGTGATGCCCGGCAATCCGACCGTCCGATCGGCCGCGGGCGGGTCGCCACTCCCCACCCGCTGCACGTGCCGCCCATCGATCAACAGCCACTCCCCCGTCGGGGGATGACCGAAGGTGTAGACACGAGACGCGCGGTAGAGGGTCTTCACGGCTCCGGGATGATGCCATGAGCGGATGTCACACCGCTCCTTCCCAGGGAGCCGATCGTGACGAGCGCCTCGTCCACGTCGGTGAACATCCGCGTCTTGCCGTCGTGTGCTTCGAGCCCGAGCTCGCCGAGTGCTCGCCGCCACGCGTCGAACGCCCGGATCACCGGGCGGCGGCCGGCTGCCACCATCACGACGTCGTCGACCCATCGGATCGGGCGGCAGCCGGCCGCCGCAGCCGCGCGGTCGGCGTACGCGAGAACACCGTTCCCGAGGATCGCGGACGGATCGGGCCCGACCGGGATGCCACGAACGCCGGCGTCCGCCACCCCTCGGAGGAAGGTTCTGAGCTGGTCGGAACACGCGATGGCCTCGAGCGCCCGCTCCCCCACCGAGGAGTAGCAGTCGCGAACGTCGCTGACGATCACGACCGAGTCCGACGCGCGCGCGATCGAACGACGGACGGCGCGCCGCCACGCGGATCGCGCACCGGGCCAGGGTCGGAGCCGTCCATCGGAGGTGGCGCGAGCCGCGAAGGCGAACGGACCGACGGACCGTTCGATGCGGGGAACGAGCGGGAGGACGAGATCGCGGTAGATCCGCTGATCATGAGGGTCGAGTCGCACCAGCCATCGGTCGCCGCCTCCGGGTTTGCTGTACCGCTCCCACCGGATCGGCCCAGCCGGTCGCTGGTGCATGGCGGTTCCCCCTCCTTCGGCGCGACCGGAGGAGGTCGGTGCTCACCCCATCCCACCACACCGAGGCCGCGCCGACGATCCCCGGACCGGGGGAGGTTCTGCTCCCCCGACCCCGTCCCCTACGATGTGCAGGTGCTCGACGAACGCGATCTGGAGATCGTGGCCGCGCTCCAAGAGGACGCGCGGGCGACCTATGCGGACGTGGCCCAGCGGGTGGGGCTGTCCGCGTCGGCGGTCCACGACCGCGTGCGCAAACTGGAGCAGGCAGGGGTGATCCGCGGCTATCGAGCGATCATCGACCCCGAGACGGTCGGGCTCTTCATCACCGCGCTGATCGCGGCCACCCCCCTCGACCCGAAACAGCCGGACGACCTGCCGGAACGACTCGCGGACTTCCCCCAGGTGGAGGATTGCTACAGCGTGGCCGGTGAAGCCAACTACATCTTGAAGGTGCGGACCCGCACCACCGGCGAGCTGGAGGATCTGATCCGGCTCCTTCGCGAGAAGGTCGGCGTCGCAACCCGAACCACGATCGCCTTGTCGATCCCCTTCGAGGATCGCCCCATCAGAACCTGAGTCGTCCTCGCCGTTCCCACCCCTCGGGCCGATAATGAACCGGTCATGCGTGTCCCTGCGCACCTGACGGCGCTCACCGGCACCCTCGTCCTGGTGGCGGCGTGCGCGGCTCCCTCGGCGACACTCGTTTCCGGGTTGCCCAACGGCGCCGTGCTCACCCTTCCCCGCGGCTGGCAGATGGTCGATATCGCCACGGATCCGCTCGCAGTGAACAATCCCCTCAACGTCGGTCCCGAGGTCCTCGACGCGAAGGTCTTCTCCCCCGACCCGAACGAGCTTGCCGCGAGCTCGATCGTCCTCGACGGTTCGGCGCCGTACGGCTTCCTGCACGTCCGCGAGTTCACGCAGGAGCAGATCGCCGAGACCTCGATCCAGAACCTCCGGAACGGGGTGTTCCCCTTCGACAAGACGAGGGCGAAAGACCCCGCCGTGCTGAAGGTCATCGACCAGACGGCGATCTCCGACCAGCGAGGGGTCGGGGAGCACCTCATCTTCAGCGTCCGACTCCCCGGCACGGCCACCAGCGCCGGCGTCTCGACGTCCGTGACGATCGACCAGACCGTCATCATGTCGCCGGCGACCAACCACGTGGCTGTCCTCTTCGTCGCGTGTACGTCAGACTGTTTCGAGGTCTACCAGTCGCAGATCGATGGGATCGTGAACTCATGGCGAACGACGACGTGATCGCGAACCGGCCTCCTCCGATGGAGCGGCCCAGCCGCCCGAAGGAGAGCGAGCGCACCACCCGGAAGCCGCTCCCCTGGTGGGACCGGGTGAAGCTCCTCCTGTTGTTCGGGACCGTCTGGGTGGTCCTCGTGCTCGGGGCGTACTTCCGGCTCGTCGGGGCGATGTCGCGGTACGACGCCCTCTACTACGCCGTCCGGATGTATCCGGCGATCCTCGTGCTCTTCGGGCTCGAGCTGATCCGGCAGATCCATTACCTGATCGCCGAGCACTGGAAGCGCTACTACGCGTTCTGGAATCGGATCTGGGGCCGAGGTGACCGCGCCCGGGAGCGGATCGACCCCTGGACACGGTTCCGGATCGGCCGCGTGCTGTGGGTGCTGTTCTTCCTGTTCGTGATCGGGAGCTACATCTCCCACACGTACGTCTTCGGCCCCGAACAGCGATCCGTGAGCGTCATCGAAGGCGTGCTGCGAGCGCCGGCCCTCATCATGCACGCCCTCCCCGGGATCCTGCAGGTCGTCTTCATCATCTCGATCGGCGTCCTGCAATTCGTCGCGATCTTCTGGTTCATGTCGAAGGGTGGCGTTCAGACCTACATGCCCGACGACATCGAGACGCGGTTCACGGACGTGAAAGGTCAGGACGCGGTCCTGAACCGCGTCCAGGAGAACATGGTGTTCCTCGAGAACCCGGAGTCGATCGAGAGCCGCGGCGGTTACGTCCCGGGGGGGATCCTCCTGTGGGGACCGCCGGGGACGGGCAAGACCCTCATGGCGCAGGCCGTGGCCGGCGAGTCCGCGAAACCCTTCGTCTTCGTCGAACCGGGCGCCTTCATGGCCATGTTCTTCGGGGTCGGGATCCTGAAGGTCAAAGGTCTCTATCGGAAGCTCCGCAGGCTCGCTACCCGGTACGGCGGCGTGATCGTGTTCTTCGATGAGGCCGATTCCCTGGGGAACCGGGGCGGCATGGCGCAGGGTGGCTGGAACATGGATCCCACCCCGGGCTCGGCGTGGTCGACCGCGCCCTCGTGCAACGGGCTCGGCTACGTGTCGGAGCCGGGGCGGAGGAACGTCCTGTTCGGCGCGGTCCCGGAGGCGAGCGGCCCGCGCACGGAACGCATGGTCATGCCCGGGTACGGCGGCGGAGGCATGGGGACGCTGCAAGCCCTGCTGTCCGAGATGGACGGCCTGAAGAAGCCCCGCGGGTTCGTGAACCGGGTGATCAGACGCGCGCTCGGCATGAAGCCGAAGCCGCCGCCCAAGTACCGCATCCTGCACATCTTCGCGACCAACCAACCGGGCGTCCTGGACGAGGCCATGCTGCGACCGGGTCGGATCGACCGGATCTACAAGGTCGGATATCCCCACCTCGATGGCCGCACGGCGACGTTCGTGTACTACCTGGCAAAGGTGAAGCACGAGCTCACCGATGAGCAGATCATCAAGCTCGCGACGATCACCCCGTACGCCTCAGGCGCGCTGATCAAGGACACCGTCAACGAGGCGCTCGTGATCGCGATCCGCGACGGCCGCGAGACGATCACGTGGCGCGACATCGTCATGGCGAAGCAGCTGAAGGAACACGGGCTCCCGGATGACCACGAGTACATCAAGCGGGAGCGGCACGCGGTGGCGGTCCACGAAGCCTGTCACGCCGTCGTCGCGTATCGGCTGCGCAAGCACACGGTGATCGACGTCGCCACGATCGAGCGGCGGGGGGACGTTGGAGGATTCGTCTCTTCCATCCCACCGGAGGATCAGTTCGTGGAATGGCGATCCGAACGGGACATCGACATCATGACCGCTCTCGCATCGCTCGCCGGAGAGCGGCTCTTCTTCGACGGGGACCACTCGACCGGGGTGGGTGGCGACATGCGGGCAGCGACGATGCTCGCGACCCAGATGCTCGCGTACTTCGCGATGGGAGACACGATCGCCGCCCGATCGGTGACGCTCGGTGGCATGCGGGGTGGACAGCCCATGGAGACGGGGTCAGATCGGACCCTCTTCGACACCGAATTCGGCAAGCAGGTGGACGCGAAGCTGGCCCAGCTGTACGACGAGACCTACCGGCTGCTCGCGGATAACCGGGCGGAGGTCCTCGCGGTGGCACACGCCTTGGAGACGCACAAGACCATCACGGGGGACGACGTCGCAGCCATCGTCGACGGGGTCACGGGATCGATCGTCGACGGTCGTTCCTACCTCGACCCGGTGTTCCGTCACGAGCTGGAGCGCTATCACGATGCCGCCGCGAAGGCGCACCGGGAGCATTCCGGGGTCGATACATCGATGCCGATGCCGATGCCTCCGCCCCCCCGCGCCGCGCTCCCCCCCGAGCCGAACGGGCACGGCTCGGAGCCGGTTCCCGCGGGTTCCGCTGATCGACAGCCCATCGCGCCGCGACCGGACGGGGACGCACCCGCGACGCCGCGCTGAGGCTGAGTATCCTCGCGGGCATGCGTCTCTACGATTCGCTGACGCGCGAGCTCCAAGACGTCGTTCCGGTGGACGGGCAGACGGTCAAGATCTACTCCTGCGGTCCGACCGTCTACCGCTACATCCACATCGGGAACATGCGCTCGTTCATGCTCGGCGACCTCATCCGTCGTGCGCTCCGCTACGAGGGGAAGCGGGTCGAGTGGATCATGAACATCACCGACGTCGGACACATGACCGACGAGGTCTCCGACGCGGGTCGCGACAAGATGGAGCTCGCCGAGGCGGACGAGGGTCTCAGCGCACCTCAGATCGCAGCGAAGTACACCGAGGCGTTCCTGGAGGACGCTGATCTGGTGGGCATCGAGCGTGCGGATCTGTACCCGCGAGCGACGGACCACATCCAGGAGATGATCGATCTGATCGGCATCCTGATCGCGAAGGGCCATGCGTATGAGGTCGACGGGTCCGTGTATTACGACGTCACGACGTTCCCGGGGTACGGGAAGCTTTCGGGCAACACCTTGGATCAACTGCGCGCGGGACACCGTCAGGAGCTCGCCGTCGATCCCGCGAAGCGCCACCCGGAGGATTTCGCCCTCTGGAAGAAGTCCGGACCCAACCGGGCCCTCCGGTGGCCGAGCCCCTGGGGCGACGGCTTCCCCGGCTGGCATATCGAGTGCTCGGCGATGTCGATGAAGCACCTCGGCGAGCGGTTCGATATCCACACCGGAGGCAACGACAACAAGTTCCCACACCACGAGGATGAGATCGCCCAATCCGAAGGAGCGGTCGGCCATCAGGTCGTGTCGATCTGGGTCCACGGTGGGTTCCTGCAGATGAGCGGTCAGAAGATGGCGAAGTCCGCGAAGAACATCTACCGCGTGAGGGACCTCGTCGACCACGGCATCGATCCGCTCGCCTACCGCCTGCTCTGCTTCGGCACGCAGTACCGGAGCGAGATGGACTTCAGTTGGGAGGCGCTCGAGGGCCAGAACCGGCGGCTCGATCAGCTCCGCCGACGGATGGCCGAGTGGGCGCCCGGAGCGGAGGAACTCGGCGCCGAGGCGACCTCCATGGACGCACGATTCCGCGACGCGCTCGCCGACGATCTTTCGATGCCGAGCGCCGTCGTGATCGTGAACGAGCTGGTGACTTCCACCGGCGTCCCGAGAGACGAGAAGTATCGGCTCCTCGCCGGTTGGGACGCCGTGCTCGGGCTGGATCTCGACCGCGAGGCCATCGCCGGGTGGGAGCCGACCGACGAGATGCGCGCCTCCATGGCCGAGCGCGACGCGGCGCGTGAGGCGAAGGACTACGGCAAGAGCGACGAGATCCGCGACCGGCTGAGCGCGATGGGCCTCGAGGTGATGGACACCCCAGAGGGCACCCGCGTGCGACCACGCGACTGATCCGCGGATCGGGCGGGACCGGGAGCCGGCTACTCCACGACGCGGAGCGCGCGCGAGGACCGGTTCAGCCGTTCGACACCATCGTCGGTCACGGCGACGATGTCCTCGATCCGGACGCCGAACCGGCCGTCGAGGTAGATGCCCGGTTCCACGCTGAAGGTCATGCCGGGCTCCAGCACGGTTGGATCTCCCTCGACGGCGTAGGGGGGCTCGTGGACCTCCCTGCCGATGCCGTGACCGGTCCGGTGGATGAACCGATCACCGAACCCACCCGAGACGATCACCGCCCGCGCGGCCCGGTCCACCTCCTGGATGGCGACGCCGGGTCGCACGACCTCTACCCCCGCCGCCTGCGCTTCATGGACCAGGGCGAACACGTCCTCCAGCCCGTCCGGGGCCTCCCCGACAACGACCGTGCGTGACGTGTCGCTGAAGTACCCGTCGACGGAGCCGCCGAAATCGAGGACGACCGGATCGCCGGGTGCGATCCGGCGACCTTCCGGTTCATGATGCGGAGAGGCTCCATTCGGCCCGCTCGCGACGATCGTGAAGTCCGCCGAGTCGTGGCCGTGTTCCACGAGCAGCCGAGCGAGCTCGTCCGCGACGTCCCGCTCCGTCCGTCCGGAGAGGCCGCTCCGACAGATCGCCTCGAACGCCGCGTCGGCGGCCGCGCCGGCGCGGCGAAGAGCGTCCAACTCGTCGGGATCCTTGCGCGCCCGCAGCGGTGCCAGGACCGGCGACGCGGACGTCCAGGACAGCGCGGGCGCGGCCGCCTGGAGCCCCAAGACATGGACCGCCCAGATCCGGTCCGAGACACCGATCCGGCCGCTTCCCGGGAGCAGGCGGGCGATGACCTCGTACGGATCCGCGCCGTCGCGCCAGGTCGCGAGCTCCACCTGGCCGCCGGCCGCCGATACGGCGGGGAGCGCCCGTTCGAGTTCGGGGACGACGAGGGTGGGATCCCGATCGGGTCGCAGGACCAGCACGGTGGGCCGTTCGAAAGGGGGCGGGTCGTACCCACTCAGGTAGGCGAGATCCGGCGACGGGCCGACGATCACGGCACCGAGCCCCTCCTCCGCCGCGCCGGCTGCGGCGCGGGACATCCGTTCCGCGGAGCGCTCGCGAGCGTCCATCAGAGCTTCAAGAGGATCTGCCGAGGGACAACCTGGAAGGTCACCGGCGTCGTTCCGAGCACCGAGCCGTCGGCGACGACGCGCAGCGGCCGCGGACCGTCGATCCGGAGGACGACGCGCGCTCGCAGCTCCTTGATCCCGGGGTCGGGCACGTGGTCGCCATGTCGGAAGATCCTCGGGAGGAGCCGGTAGGCATCCGACTTCGGGCCGGTGAACAGGAGCGCGTCGAGCACGCCGTCCCCTGGGAAGGACCGCGGCGACAGGCGCAGGCCACCGTCCGCGAACTGACCGTTCCCGACGATCACGCTCCAGGCTCGATGTTGCTGCGGCCGCCCGTCGACGACGACATCGAGCACGGCTCTGCGGGTGCCCGCGTACGCCGCCCAGAATCCAACGAAGCGCCTGCCGTTGCCCATCCAGCGCGGGAAGCCGGCGGCCCGCGCCGTAGCCGATGCGTGCAGCCCGACCTCTGCGACGTTGTGCGCGTAGCGGACCTCGGTCGAGCCGTTCCGCCCACGCGCCGTGATCTTCATGACATCGAGCTCGTACGTGTTCTCACCCATCAGGTGGGACGACGCTCCGTCGACATCGCCGGGGAGCCCGAAGCTCCGCACCAGATCGCACCCCGATCCGGCGGCCATCACGGCCAGCACCGGCGAGTCAACGATCGTCCTGCCGTCACGGAACATCCCGTTCACGACGTCCTGCACGGTGCCATCGTCACCCACCGCTGCGAGGTACCGGTAGCCCTCGTCGAGCGCCGCGGTCGCGAGACGCGAGACGTCCCCGGGTACTTCCGCGACCTGGATCCGGTGCTCGAGACCACGGTGCGCGAGGGCGCGCTCCACCGCACCGACCTCGGCCGCCACCCTGCCCTCCCCCGCCGTCGGATCCACGATGACGGCGAGCGCACCGAACGGGCTGATGACGGTGCTCATGCGGGCATCGTAGCTACACCCCGGTGTAGGCGACGACGCCGTGCAAGACGCGCTCGTGCGCGCGCCGCACGAGCGCGGCGGTCTCCGGCTGGGCGACCTCCTCGATCTGCCGGAGCAGATCGAGGAGCTGCTTGCAGTTGCGGACGAAATCGCCCGGAGCCATCTCGGTCTCCTCGAGCAGCTCGTCCAGCGGAACCCCCTCGGCCCACCGGTAGACGGGCGTCGTGAACCCTGGCTCCAGCTCTCGGCAGAGCTGCACCTGGTGCCCGTCCTCGGTCCTGCGGATCTGCCGCCACAGCCGCTGGAGCCGTTCGTACCGGTGGGCGGACTCCGCCGTGGGCAGCTTCCCGGGCAAGGGGTTGCGCTCGCGAGCCTCGTAGACGACGGTGGAGATGACCGCGGCCACCTCGCTCGGCTCGAGGCCATCCAGCAGCCCGGTGGCGAGCGCCTCACCCACGAGCAGGTCGCCCTCGCCGTAGATCCTCGTCAAGGTGCGCCCCTTGGGGGTCAGGGACCACGCGCGGACGTAGCCGAGATCGGTCAGCACGGCCAGGACCCGGTCGAAGCGCCGAGCCAGCGTTTCGGTGCGGACACGGATCCTGCGCTCCACGCCCGCCATCTGCTGCTCGAGCTTGGTGCAGCGTTCCGCCCATCGCTCGTGCTTCGCGCGCTCCGGACACCCGTGACACGGGTGCGCACGGGCGGCGGATTCCAGGCGCGCGGCCTCCCGCTCCACCTTCGGGTCGGCCGCATGCCCTCGCCTCGTCTTGGGAGGCTTGACGTGGAGCGCGACCAGGGTCGAGGCGACGTCGCGCCGGAACCGAGCGCTGCGGGATGACCCGGTCCTCGGGAGCACGATCCTCGTGAGCACCGGCGGTGGCTCCCGGAAGTCCTTCGCCGAGACACGGAACGCCGACCGATCCTCCGACAAGACCGTCGGCTTCCCGTCGCGGGTCGCGACGACGACCGCCAGCCCGCGCCGGCGCGAATCCGGCACGTGGATCACCTCACCGGGCTTCAGGGACGCTATCGCCGCTCGGACCTCGTCCGCGCGCGCCGCCTCGCGACCTCGCCGATCCTCATCGCGTAGGCGCCGCGCCCGCTGGACCAGATCCCAGTACTCGTCGAAATCCCCGAGGTCACATCGGAGGTTCCGTCGGTAGCCCTCGAGCACGGTCCGATCCTGCTGGCGGGCGCGCTCGAGCGCCACGACCCCTCGGTCGGCTAGGAACTGTGCGAAGGACGCGTTCAAGAGCTCGTGGGCTTGGTCGAGCGTGTAGTTCCGCACGAGGTTGACCGCCATGTTGTAGGACGGACGGAACGACGACGTAAGGTCGTACGTCCGAGTGGCGGCGAGGCCCGCCACACGTTCGAACGGCACCTGACGCTGGTAGACGACGACGGCGTGTCCGAGCTGGTCGATCCCGCGCCGCCCTGCCCGGCCCGTGAGCTGCGTGTACTCGCCCGGGGTCAAGAGCTCGTGTCGTTCACCCTGGAACTTCCAGAGGTCCTCGATGACGACGGTCTTGGCCGGCATGTTGATCCCGAGCGAGAGCGTCTCAGTGGCGAACACGACCTTGACGAGACCGGCCTCGAAGAGCTCCTCGACGGTCTCCTTGAAGACCGGGATCATCCCAGCGTGATGCGCGGCGACGCCCGCTTGCAGACCGTCGAGGAACTCGTAGAACCCCAGCGCCACGAGGTCCGCCTCATCGATCCACGACGCTCGTGTCTCGGCGCGCTCGCGGATCCGCTCGGCTTCCTCGTTCGTCGTCAGCCGGACCCCGGCTTGCCGCAACCACCGGACGCTCTTGTCGCACCCCGCCCGGCTGAACACGAAATAGATCGCCGGCAACATGCCCTCTCGCTCGAGGACCTCGACGACCTCCTCGCGACGAGGGGCGTAGACACCATGGTGACCCTCCCGCGAGCGGTCCCTCGAGGGCGCTCGGCCACGGTGGGTTCCCGGTCGAACGCGCATCTCCTGCTGGTCGATCGAAACGACGTACGGGTTGGGCAGGAGCACGCCGTCCTGTTCGACGTGCATCGGATGGAGTCGCCGACCGATCAGGTAGTGATGCTCGAGCGGCACGGGCCGCTTATCCTCGATCACGACGCTCGTCTCGCCGCGAAGCGTCCGGATCCATTCACCGAACTCCTCGGCGTTGGAGATGGTCGCGGACAGACAGACGACGCCGACCGATCGCGGGAGATGGATCAGCACCTCCTCCCAGACGGCGCCCCGGTACGGATCCTGCAGGTAGTGGACCTCGTCCATCACGACCCACTGGAGCCCCTCCAGCGTGTCGCTCCGCTCGTACAACATGTTCCGGAGCACCTCGGTGGTCATCACGACGATCGGTGCCTCGCCGTTGATCGTGTTGTCCCCGGTCAGCAATCCGACCTGCTGGGGACCGTGCGACGCGACGAGATCGCCGAACTTCTGGTTGGACAGGGCTTTCAGCGGCGTCGTGTAGAAACACTTGCGCCCTGCGGCGACCGCCTGCTCGACCGCGAACTCTGCCACCACGGTCTTGCCCGACCCAGTCGGCGCCGCGACGAGAACGGATCGCCCTTCGTGCAACGCCTCGATCGCCCGCAGCTGGAACCCATCGAGCGGGAACGGGTAGCGCGCAGAGAAGGTCGGAGGGGAGATCACGTTTTCCAGTGTAGGGGCGGGTCGGCGAGCTACGGTTCGACGCCGCTCCGCTCGAGATGCGTGTCGAGCAATCTCGAGAAGCCGGTCGGATCCTCCAGGTTCGACAGATGCCCGGCGCCGGGGAGCACGGCGAGCTGGGCGCCGGGGATCTGATCCGCCATCGGCGCGCTCACGTCCTGCGGGATCAGGAGGTCGCCGTCGGACGTGATGACCAAGGTCGGAACGTCGATCGTGGCGAGGTCGGGCGTCGAGTCCGGACGTTCGGCCATCCCGAGCGCGGCAGCGGCGATCGCCTCTGCCGGCTGGTCGCGGATCCACCCCTTCACGACGTCCCACAGCCCTTCGGGTGGATCCTCGGAAAGGAGCGGAGGGGGGCTCTCCACGAGGACGTTGCCCTCGGCGATGAGCCGTCCTGCCAGCGTGCGACGAGCCTCGGCACCTTCAGGCGTGTCCGCGCCGGCCCGGGTGTTGGCCAGGATCAGTCCGGCGAACCGCTCGGGGGCCCGGCGCCAGAGGTCGAACGCCACGTACCCGCCCATGGAGAGACCGCAGACGACGACGCGATCCAAGCCGGCGGCGTCCAGCGCCTGCAGGCATCGGCGGGCGCCCTGCTCCATCGTGAGCACGCCGCCATCCGCCGCCGGGCTCCCACCGAACCCCGGCAGATCGGGCGCGACCACGTTCCGCCGGTCCATCTGGGCGCTCCACATCCGAGCGTCGAGCGGGAAGGCATGGATGAGCAGGAGTCCGTCCATCATCGCACCGCCTTCGCGTTCGGGCCGACGATCACGGGGAGCGCGCCGGGCAGTACCTGGAAGACGGCCGGGGCGGGGCCGACCCACTCACCGTCGGCGTACACCATGACCCGGCGGTCGGCCTCGACCCGCACGTGGGTCGCCCGGGCCATCCGGACCGCGGGGTGCGAGACGTGGGTGCCGCGGAACACCTTGGGGAACGCGCTGATGAACGCTCCCTTGCTCATCTCACGGAGCAGGCAGACGTCGAGCCATCCATCGACGATCGATGCGTCGGGCGTCACCTTCATCCCGCCCCCGTAGCTGATCGAGTTGCCGACGATGACCAGCATGTGCGGACCTTCGACCACCTCGTCGTCGAGCTCGATCCGGAAGCCCGCCGGCGAGAAGCGAGACAACGTCTTCACCAGCGCGGCGACGTACGTTCCGGTCGCGCCGAGGTTGATCCGCATCGCGTTCGCGGCCTCGTTCACCTCGGAGTCGAAACCGCATCCTGCGATCGCCACGTAGTGCCGGCGGGTCGCGCCGGCGTCGACCCGCGCCACGTCGATCTGGACGATGTTCGCCTCGGCGATCGCGCGGATCGCCGTCTCCAGCTTCCGCACGCCGATCGACGACGCGAAATCATCGGCGGTCCCCGACGGAAGGACGGCGAGCGCGGCACCGGTTCCCAGGAGGCCGTTCGCGGCGAGACCGACCGAGCCGTCTCCGCCGAGCACCGCGACGACCTTCGCCCCTTCGTCGGCCGCGTGGCGCGCGCGGTGCTCGAGGTCCTCACCGGACGTGCTCACACGGATCTCGTGGTCGACGCCTGCCCGGTGGAGCTGCTCGCCGATCGTTCCGATCCGCCGGCCGGCCTTCCCGCGGCCGGCCGACGGATTGGCGACCACGACGACCGGCGCGGCAACGCTCATCCTCAGCCGCCGAGACCCGTTCCGACGCTCGGCGAACCTCCGGCCACGAGCTCGGACAGCCTGAGCGTGCTCGCGTACTTGTTCCAGCCTGTTTGGAGCAACGTGGTGCCCGAGTCCAGGACGGCTTTCGCGTGGGCGGCCAGCTCAGCCTTGAGCGGCTTCGGCGAGCTCAGCGCGAGGGCCGCGAGCTCCGCTGCCTGCTGGTACAAGCGCAGCCCCTCGACGATCTCGGCCTTCGACGAGGTCAGGGCAGCCGCCGAGGCGACGTCGAAGCCCTGCTCGGTGATCGTTCCCGCGAGGTCGAACGAGTCGATCGCCTTCGCTGCGGTCCCGAGACCCTTCGCCGAGCCGGTGAGCGCTCCCGGCTTGGCCGTCGTCGCCTTCCCGGAGGCGAGGGCCGTCACGGCCGCCGTCACGTCCGATGCGACCGTGGGCGGGATGTCCCCCTTGAGCTGGCCGACGGCGGTGATCTGCGGCTCCAGGATCGCTTTCCATTTCGAGAGGGCCTGCTGGCGGCTGGCGAGGTCGCTCGCCGCCTGGTTGCTCGCTCGCTCGCGACGGAGCCCGTTCGTGGCCCAAACGAAGACCGTCATGGCGAGGAGGCCGGCGATGAAGAGGGCGGTCAGCTGGACCCAGCGCCGTTGGGCGAAGGGTTTGGGCACCGGGACGGGACCGCGCCGAGGTCCCTTCGAGGCAGGCCGCGCCTTCGTCTTGCCCTTGCTCTTGATCGCCATCAGACCGTCCTCGGCTGTCGTTTCAGGAAGCGGCCGATGATGATACTGGCCTCGTAGAACAGATACATCGGGATCATCATGGCGAGCATCGTGTACGGGTCCGAGCTGGGAGTGATGACGGCGGCGAAGATCGAGATCCCCAGGAGGGAATATCGCCGGTTCCTCGCGAGGATCTCGGGACTCAGGACCCCGACCAGCTCGAGGAAAACGAGGAAGATCGGGAACAGGAAGGACAGGCCGAAGGCGAGGGCGACGAGGGTCACGAATCCCACGTAGCGGTCGATGGTGAGCAGTGGCACCACCCCCTGGCCGGCGAACCCGAGCAGGAATCCGAGCCCCTTGGGCAGCATCAGGTAAGCCACGACCGCTCCCAAGAAGAACAGCACGCACGACGAGGCGACGAAAGGGATCGAGTAACGCTTCTCCTTCGCCGTCAGACCCGGCGCGACGAATCCCCAGATCTGGTACAGCACCACCGGCAGCGCGATCCCCAGCCCGAGGAAGACCACCACCTTGATCTTCACCAGCATCCCGTCGAGCACGCCGCTGTAGACGAGGTCGCACTTCGTCGGGGGGGCGAGCGACGGATTCGCCAGGATGTAGTCGCAGAACGGCGCGCGGATCAGGCTCATGAAGTGCGGGTAGAGCAGCCAGCCGAACACGGAACCGACCGCGACGGCATACAGGCAGATGATGATCCGATGCCGGAGCTCCTCCAGATGCTCGACGACGGTCATCGTGCCGGTGCGCTGCTCGTCGTCGCGCTTGCGGCGAGGGATGACCTTCATGGGGCCGGACCGCCTCGGCTATCCGTCCGCCGGCGCGTGACCGTCCGGCGAGGCGTCGGCCGCGTGGCCGTTCCCGGCGGCCCCGGCCCCGTCCGTCTCCGCCGGACGCCGGGTTCGGTGGACGCCGGGAGCCATCGGACTCCCGGCCGGGGCGGAAGACGTGGCGTCGGGAGCGTCCAGATCGACTTTCACCATGTCCTTCACGTCGTCCTGGATCTTCCGGAACTCGCGAAGCCCACGCCCGAGTTGCCGGGACAGCTCAGGGAGACGCTGCGGGCCGACGACCAGCAACGCGACGATGAGGATGACGAGGAGCTCTGGGGTTCCGATGTTCAGCATCGAGACGTCCGAAGAGGATGGTTCCCGGCCACATCGTACCCCTGGACCCCTAGGAACGGCCGGCGCGCTGCGCTCGGCGGAGACGGTCCGTGTGCTCCGAAGCTCGTGCCCGCTCGCGGGCCACCTCGTCGGCGGCCGACCCGACCTCCTCCTGGAATCGCCGTGCCGTCCGTCCGAGGATCAGCGCGTGGCGCCCGAGGGCGAGGACGAACGCGAGCACCACCAACGTTGTGACGGCGCCGAGGGCGATCCACACGACGAGCCAGGTGGACATCTGCGCCGATGCTACACGCGGCTTCGCTCGAGGGCGAAGGACTCAGTTGCCGCTGTTCGCGAAGAAGTCCCGGATGTAGGTGTCGTCCTCGAGGAGGTAGTGGAACTCGATCAGGTCGTCCGCCGTCAGTCGCGGAGCCGGGGGCTCACGGGGCTCCGCGACCTCCTCGCCCTCTTCGTCGAACAGCTCGGGGGCGAACGCTGCATCCACGTCCGAGCGGCTGATGTCCACACCGGCAGACACGAGCAACGCCACGATCTTCCGATCCGCGCGCTTCTCAACATCGTCCTCACAGGTGGGGCAGGTGAACCGGTAGCTCCCCTCGCGACCGTTCGAGCGCACGGCGAGCGAGATCGCTTCAGGGCCCATGTCCACCTCGCCGCAGCGAGGACACGTCGTCCGGATGGTGGTCATCTCACCCGAAAGCATCGGCCCGACAAGGGCGACCCTTGAGAGCCGCGAGCGAGGGCGGATCACGGGCCCCGAGAGGTGGTTCAGCGGCTGTAGCGATCGAGTGCGGCGGCCGCGATCTGGGAGATCTCAGCACGGAGCTCGGGCGGGTCGAGCACGTCGGCGTCAGGACCTAATCGGAGCAGCAGCTTCGCGATCCATCCGGTCTGCCTCGCCGGGAGCGTCGCTTCGACGGTCCCGTCTGGACGCGTCACGACGTCATCCGTCACGTAGTACTCGGCAACCCAGCGAGCCGCCGGCCGGAGCAAGAGCCGGACGGCGAGGTCCTGATCTCCTGCCGTGTAGAGCTGCCGCCCCGCACCCTCCAGGCCACGAGGCGCGAAGCGCTCCCCCGTCTCCTCGACGGCCGAGACGCGATCGGCCCGGAACAGGCGCTCGCCGTCCGCCGCCACGTCCCACGCCACCACGTACCAATGGCCGGCACTCGCGAACACGGCCTCCGGCTCGACCTCCCGGACGCTGCGCTCGCCGGTGCTCGCGGCCGTGTAGTCGATCCGGATGCGGCGAAGGTCGGCCGCGGCAGCCCGCAACGCGTCGAGATGCGCCGGCGCGGAGCCCGTCATCGCACCCTCGATCCCCGCGGCATCACCAAGGGTGTCCGGGCCCAAAGCGTCGCGCAGCTTCGCGAGCGCGCTCGCCAACGCGGGCGCGTCCGGGATGCCGGGCGTGGCCAGCAGCTCGGTCGCCCGCAGATATACCGCGAGCGCCTCCGGGCGGGTCAGGCGCAGCGGGCGGGCGAAGTGATCCGCCATCGAGATCCACACGCCGCCGTCCTCGTCCACGTCCACGTCGATCAGATCGCCGGGCCCGTACGGGGGAAGTCCCGACATGAAGAGGAGATCCAGATCCCGACGCAGCTGCTCCCGCGGCACGCCGAAGATCTCGGCAGCGGAGTCGAGGCTCGTGCCGGGGTGCTGGACGAGGTACGGGACGATCACCAGCATCCGACCGAGTCGCTCGGCGGTGGTCGCCGATCGCCTTCGCTCAGGCATGCACGGACGCCTTCAACCGCCGGATCACCTCGTCGCGGAGAGTCGGGGGTTCCAACGCCTCGACGTCCGCACCGAACTGCAGGAGCATCGCGGCGAGGGCCTGCTCGTCCGCCGCCGGGACGGCTAGGACGATCCAGCCGTCGTCGCGCGTCCGCTCACGCACGACGCCGGGGAACGTGCTCTCGACCAGCACCACGGTCCCGGGAGCCGACGCGATGAGGGCCCGGTCGTCGGCCGACAGCTGCCACGGGCCCGCCTCGACGTGATCGATCGCGCGGAACCCTTCGGGAGGAGCCGATCCTTCGCCGACATCCTCGAGCTCGGTCGTGTAGCGGGAGAGCCGGAACGCGCGGACGGCGTCGCGTTCCTCGTCGTGTCCGACGAGGTACCAGTGGCCGCCACGGAAGACCACGCCGTACGCGTCGACGACGCGGTCGGAGACCGCCCCCTGGGAGGTCCGGTAGCCGAACCGCACGCGACGACGCGCGCTGGCCGCGTCCGCGGCGGAAAGCACACGGGCGCTCCTCGTGTCCGAGCCGGCCACCAGGGGGCCGCTCTCGGCACCGGCGAGGACCCCGCCCTCGGCCCCGTACAGGAGCTTGCGGACCCCCCGGGCCGCCACGGTTTCCTCCGATGCGCTCTGCGCCGCTACGAACAAGGCCGTGACCTCTTCGGGGGTGAACGCGATCTCGGGGAGGTAGTACCGATCCTTCGGGATCGTGTAGCCCTGCTCCACGTCCCACACGTCGGTCGCGGCCATCTCGAGGGGCACCCCGTACTCCCGGAGGATGTCCTTGTCCCGTTCGAACTTTCGCTTGGCGGAATCGAGGTTGTCGCCGCCGTAGGCCGGAAGCGTCCTGCGGATCTCGTCGAACGTCATGGGGTGCTCCGTCTCGAGGAGCAGACCCACCAGGTTGAGGAGCCGTTCGAGCGGCTCCATCCCCTCGTCCTCCGGCATCGTCGCGCATCATAGCGGCGACATGCGAACGGCCCGGAGCGACCGGTGATCCGGTACGAACGCGACGCCTCGGGCGACCTGACGGCGGTGTGCGAGGTGGCGGTCGGGGTCGAACGGCGGACGTTCCGGGTTCCACTCGGGACCTGGCCCGGCGAGGAGCCTCCGGCCGGCGGACTCCGGGAGGCGCCGGTCGTGGTCCTGCCGGACCACGACCGGCTCGCGGTCGTGCGGCTCGCCGTGACCCGAGCAGGAAGGGTCGAGCCATCCCTGGTCGCGCCCGACGGTGGCGCCCTGCTGCGCGCCGCGCAGCATGGTGCCGAGGTAATGATCGTGACGTCCGGGAGCGGGCGAACGATGAACGCGATCAGGGCGCTCGGAGGTCGCCCCCTCCCGGCGCTCCCCTGGTCGAGCCGTGCCGCCGTGACCGAGCTCTTCGAAGGATGCCTCGTCGACGTCGACGTGGCGCTCCCCCGGCTGGCGGGGACGGAGCGGGCGGCCCTGCGTGAGGCGGTCGCCGAGCTGCACCTGGACGCTCTCCACCACGTGGTCGAGGTCGATCCGCGTCCGGGCGCCGACCGCGATGCTCAGACCGATGACGATCCGGACCTCGACGTGCTGGGTGCGGCGGCTGCCGGCGTGCTCGCCGGACGGCTCGCCGCCGGCAACCGCCTCTGGCGAGCCCGCTAGCGTCCCCTCACATGTGCGCGATCAGCTGCTCGACACGGTCGTCCGCGCTGCGGAACGGGTCCTTGCAGAGCACCGTTCGCTGCGCCTGGTCGTTCAGCTTCAGATGGACCCAGTCGACCGTGTAGTCGCGCCGTTTCAATTTCGCCTGTCGGATGAAATCGCCGCGGAGCTTCGCTCGGGTCGTCTGGGGAGGCTCGCGCATCGCCAGGCCGACGTCGTCCTCGGTCACGACCCGCTCGACCTTGCCCGTGCGTTCCAGCAGGTAGTACAGACCCCTGGACCGGTTGACGTCGTGGTAGGAGAGATCGAGGAGCGCGATCTTGGGTGAGCCGAGCGGCAGGTTGTGCTTCTGCATGTAGCGCTCGATCAGCAGCCGCTTCGTCACCCAATCGACCTTCCGGGCCAGCCGCTCGGGATCGCCGTCCCGGAGGGCGTCGAGCGCCAGGCGCCATTCATCCAACAGCTTCGTCGATGCCTCGTCGGCGCCGCGCCGTTCCACGAACCGCGTCGTCTTCTCCAGGTACTCGGTCTGCACCTCCAACGCCGACAACTCACGGCCGTTCGCGAGCTTCACCTTGCGGGTGCACGTCGTGTCGTGGCTGATCTCGCGGATCGCTCGGATCGGGTTCTCGAGCGTCAAGTCGCGCATCACCGTGTTGCCCTCCACCATCCGCAGGACGAGGTCGGTGATGCCCACCTTCATGAAGGTCGTCCACTCGCTCATGTTCGAATCGCCCACGATCACGTGCAGACGCCGGTAACGTTCGGCGTCTGCATGCGGTTCATCGCGCGTGTTGATGATCGGCCGGCTGCGGGTCGTCGCGCTCGAAACGCCCTCCCAGATGTGCTCGGCTCGCTGGGCGATGCAGAACTGCGCGCCGCGGGGACCGTGCAGCACCTTCCCTGCGCCACACCAGATCTGGCGCGTCACGAAGAACGGGATCAGGACGTCGGCCATCCGCGCGAACTCGCCGTGGCGGGCGACAAGGTAGTTCTCATGGCACCCGTAGGAGTTCCCGGCGGAGTCCGTGTTGTTCTTGAAGAGGTAGACCTCGCCGCTGATCCCCTCCTCGTGCAGCCGCATCTCCGCGGCCGACAAGAGATGCTCCAAGATCCGCTCCCCCGCCTTGTCGTGCGCGACGAGCTCCGTGATCGAGTCGCATTCAGGCGTCGCGTATTCGGGATGGGAGCCGACGTCGAGGTACAGGCGTGCGCCATTCTCGAGGAACACGTTGGACGATCTGCCCCAATGGACGACCCTGCGGAAGAGGTACCGCGCGACCTCGTCGGGACTCAGCCGCCGCTGCCCTCGGAAGGTGCACGTGACCCCATACTCGTTCTCGAGCCCGAAGATGCGCCGATCCATCTCCAGCAAGGGTATGCCTGCGGGGCGCGAACGCCGTCAGCTACCCGGAAAGGATCCCGGCGAGCTGGTCGTCCGCGAGGCGGCGGAACTTGCGGCGCTGCGGGCGGGTCCGATCGAGCACCCCGGCCTCGATCTGGTCGTTCGGGATCTGGCGCTGCTCCGGCATGGTGCTCAACGCCTGCACCGCGGTCCGGACCGCCGTCGCGAGATCCCAGCCTTCCTGGAACCGATCGCGGAGCGTGTCGGTCAGCTCTTCGGCATGGCCACCGATCGCGACGAAGCCCTGTTCATCGGAGACGGATCCGTCGAACAGGATGTGGTAGATCCCCGACGTCCCCGCTCCCCCGTCGACCTCGCCGACCACGATCTCGACCTCATAGGGCTTCATCTGCTGGGTGAAGATGGTGGAGAGCGCCTGGGAGTACGCGTTGGCCAGGTCCCGAGCCTTGACGTCCTCGCGCCCGTACTGATAGCCACGGAGGTCCGCGAGGCGGATACCTGCGATGCGGAGCTCCTCGAACTCCGAGTACTTCCCGACCCCGGCGAAGGCGACCCGGTCGTAGATCTCGCTGATCTTGTGCAACGTCGCACTGGGGTTCTCGGCGATGAACAGCAGCCCGTCCGCGAACTCGAGCCCGATCACCGATCGTCCACGGGCGATGCCCTTGTGCGCGTACTCGGACCGGTCCTTCATGAGCTGCTCGGGAGCGACGTACGGCATGAAGCTCACGATGCGCCTCGCTCCTGCAGCACGGCGTCCACGGCCGCGATCACGCGGTCCTCCGCCACGTCCAGTGATCCGTCCGCGGTCACGGTCATCGCGATCGGCCAGATCCGCCGCATAGAGTCGGGGCCCCCGGTCGCCGCGTCGTCCTCCGCCGCGTCGATCAATGCCTCCACGGCGACCTTGAGTCCCTCATCGAGGGTCAGCCCGGGCCGCCACCGCTTCTTGAGCGAGTTCTTCGCCGATTGCCCCCCGGAACCGGTCGTCTGGTAGTCGTCTTCCTCCCAGCTCCCGCCCGTGGCGTCGTAGTAGAAGATCCTGCCTTCGTTCAAGCGTTCATCGAAGCCCCCGAACAGGGGGACGACGATGAGCCCTTGGAGCGCCATGGGGAAGTTCGAGCGGATCATCTGCGCGAGGCGGTTGGCCTTGCCTTCGAGGGACAGCCGATCGCCGGTGATCTTCTCGTAGTGCTCGAGCTCGAGCTGGAAGAGCTTGACCAGCTCGAGCGCCTGTCCGGCCACGCCGGCGATCGCGATCGCGCTGTAGTCGTCGGCGCCGAAAACCTTCCGCATCTTAGCGTCCGCGATCAGGTTGCCGGAGGTCGCGCGGCGGTCGCCGGCCATGACGATGCCATCGGCGAACTTCAGACCGAGCACCGTGGTCCCGTGCGGGACCGCCAGGACCGGCGCATCCGTCAGCGAACGAGGCACGGCCTCCGGGCGCTCACGGCGCACGAGATCGAGGAAGCTCGGGCTCGAACCGAACGGGCTGCCGGCGAGCGACAGCTCGGGCCGGTCGCTCACTCGCCGCCCTTCTGGACGTACGACTTGACGAACTCCTCGGCGTTCTCTTCCAGCACGGAGTCGATCTCGTCGAGGATGTCGTCCATCTCTTCCTTGAGCTCGTTGGCCTTGGAGGACGACGTCACCTGACCGGCATCGTCGTCTGCTTCCCCGCCGCCCTTCTTCTGGATCCGTTTCTGTTCCTGTTCGGGCACGGCACGCTCTCCTTTCCCGGAGTCACATCCTAGCTTCGGGTGTGGACGTGCGGAGGGTTAGCCGGTCAGGCGATCGACGAGCGCGGCCGCATCCTCGCAGGCATCGAGCAGCTCCTCCACGTGTGCCCGAGTCCCGCGGAGCGGCTCACGCATCGGTATGCGCTGCAACGCGTCCCGGCCGGTATCGAGGATCAGCGAGTCCCAGGAAGCGGCGGCGATCGCGTCGGGATATTTCGCGATGCAGCGGCCGCGGAAGAACGCGCGGGTATCGTCCGGCGGCTCCATGATCGCGCGCTGGACCTCTTCGTCGGTCGTGATGCGGTCGACCTTCCCGGCGTGCGCCAGCCGGTGGTACAGCCCTCGATCCCGCCGGACATCGTGGTACTGCAGGTCGATCGCGCGGAGCTTCGCATCGCTCCACGCCAGACCGTCGCGCTCCCGGTACCCCTCGAGCAGCCGGAGCTTGGCCACCCAATCCAGCTGCGCGCTGAGCGTCCGGGGATCGTTCTCGAGTCCGTGCAGGACGGTCTCCCACCGTTCTACGACCTCTCGATTCTCGGGCGTGTCGTCCTCGCGGTCGACGTACTTGCGAGCCAGCTCGAGGTATTCCCACTGCAGCTGGAGCGCGGTCATCTTGCGCCCGTCGACGAGCGACATCTGGGTGGTGAGGGACACGTCGCGGGACACCTCGTGGATCGCGGCCACCGGGTTCACCAGGGAGAAGTCCGGGAGGAACCCGTCTTCGATCATCTTGAGCACGATCGACGTGGTTCCCAGTTTCAGGAACGTCGCGACCTCGCAGAGGTTCGCGTCGCCCACGATCACATGGAGCCGCCGGTACCGCTCCGGGTCCGCGTGGGGTTCGTCGCGCGTGTTGATGATCGGCCGCTTCAGGGTCGTCTCCAGCCCGACCTCCGTTTCGAAGAAGTCGGCGCGCTGCGTGAGCTGGAACACATGCTTGCCTCGCTCGTCCCACTGCGCCTCGAGCCCGAGCTTGCCGGCACCGGTGAAGATCTGCCGGCTCACGAAGAAGGGGGTGAGGTCGCGGACGATGTCGCCGAACGGGGTCGCCCGGTCCATGAGGTAGTTCTCGTGGGTTCCGTAGGAGTTGCCCTTCCCATCGGAGTTGTTCTTATAGATCGCGAGGGCCGGTGACGACGGGATCTCCGCAGCCACGACCGCGAGCGAGCGTTCGAGGATCCGTTCTCCAGCCTTGTCGTGGATGACGAGCGACCGCGGCGACAGGCATTCGGGCGTCGAATACTCCGGATGTGCGTGATCGACGTAGTAGCGAGCCCCGTTCGGAAGGATCACGTTCGCGAGACCGAGGTCTTCGTCGGAGAGCTCCCGACCACTGACCGGCTCGAACCCCCGCGCGTCGCGGAGCGGAGACTCATCCTCGTAATCCCATCGGATCCTGCGCAAGCTGCCCGCGTACGACGAGATGAGCATGGATGACGACAACACCGGGTTGAAGTCGGGCTGGCCGACGGCCGCGATCCCGTACTCCGTCTCGGTGCCGATGACCTTCGGGATAGCCACGGGGCAACCTTACCCGCGCGGGCGGGCTACAGGTACTGGCCGGCGCTGACGCGCTCGACCTGCCGGCCGTCACCCTCGAGACCGAGCAAGGTCCGGACGTAGACGATCCGCTCGCCCTTCTTCCCAGAGATCCTGGCCCAGTCATCCGGATTGGTCGTGTTGGGGAGGTCCTCGTTCTCCTTGAACTCGTCGCGGATCGCGTGGAACAGGTCCTCACCCTTGATGCCCTTCTCGCCCTTGGAGAGGAACCGCTTGATCGCATCCTTCTTCGCCCGTCGAACGATGTTCTCGATCATGGCGCCCGAGTTGAAGTCCTTGAAGTACAGGATCTCCTTGTCGCCCGAGGCGTACGTGACTTCGAGGAACCGGTTCTCGTCCGACGCGGCGTACATCCGTTCGATCGTCTTCTCGATCATCCTGTGGCACGCGAGCTGGAGGTCGCCGCCATGCTTGTCGACCTCATCGGGATGGATCGGCACGGACGGGTGGAGGTACTTCGCCATCACGTCCATCGCCTGGGCCGCGTCCGGGCGCTCGATCTTGATCTTCACGTCGAGACGACCGGGGCGCAGGATCGCGGGGTCGATCAGATCCTCACGGTTGGACGCGCCGATCACGATCACGTTCTTCAGGGTCTCCACCCCGTCGAGCTCCGAGAGGAGCTGGGGCACGATCGTGGACTCCACATCCGAGGAGATGCCCGTGCCCCGCGTCCGGAAGATGGAGTCCATCTCGTCGAAGAACACGATGACGGGGAGGCCCTCTTCGCTCCGCTCCTTGGCCCGCTGGAAGATCTCACGGATCTGCCGTTCGGTCTCACCGACGTACTTGTTCAGGAGCTCCGGGCCTTTGACGTTGAGGAAGTAGCTCCGAGCATCCTCCCGACCGGTCCGCTCCGCGACTTTCTCCGCGAGGGACTTGGCCACCGCTTTCGCGATCAAGGTCTTGCCGCAGCCGGGGGGTCCGTACAGGAGGACGCCCTTGGGAGGCTCCAGCTCGTGCTCGTTGAACAGCTCGGCGTAGAGGAACGGCAGCTCGACCGCGTCACGGATCGCCTCGATCTGTCCCTCGAGCCCCCCGATGTCCTCGTAGCCGACATCGGGGATCTCCTCCAGGACGAGCTCCTCGACCTCTTCCTTGGGCAGGAGCTCCGTGATCACGACGGATCGCGGATCGAAGAGCACGTTGTCGCCCGCTCGGACCGAGTTCTGGAGGAGGTCACCCGCGAGGTACGCGACGTGCACCTCGTCGCCACGACCGAAGACCAGCGCTCGGTCGTCGCCGAGCCGGTCCTTCACCTTGACGACTTCACCCGCGCGATCCGGATCGAGGACCTCGACCGCGTTCAGCGACTCGTTGAGGACCACCTGCGACCCCGGAACGATCTTCACGACCTCGATGTCCGGCGCGGGCATCACCCGCATCTTGCGGCCGGCGGTCACGACATCGAGCGAGCCGTCGTCGTTGGCCCGGAGGAACACGCCGAACGACGCCGGCGGCTGACTGAGCTTCTCGACCTCTTCGGCGAGTGCTTCGATCTTGTCTCGCTCGTCACGCAACGCGTCCGCGAGCTTCTGGTTCTGGCCCATCGCCTTGGCGAGCTGCTCTCGCGTCTCGACGAGCTTCTCCTCGAGGATCGAGACCTGTCGAGGCGCGTTGGTCAGGCGGCGGCGGAGGAGCCCGACCTCTTCTTCCAGGAACTTGACCTGGGATCGCAGCTCGTCGACCTGCTCACCTTGTCCGGGCATCTGCGCCTCCTCCGCGCGTTTCGAATCTACACCTGCGGACCGACGCGATCGGGAACATCGCGGTCGGGTTCGTCCTTCCAGTATCTACGGCACGGGCGGTCGAACGGCTTAGGACCAGGAACGGAAATGGTCCGTGCGGGTCAGGACGTCCGGCGCGCGATCGTGAGGAACCCGGTATGGCCGATCATCCGGTGTTCCGGCCGGACGCTCCGCTCGGTCACGTGCCATCCACGCCGGATCACCTCGAAGGTCTCGATGTGCAGGAACCCGTGTGGCGGAAGAGCAAGCACGAGTTGTTGGACCTGGACGGTCGTCGGGAGGTACGCGCACAGGACCGCTCCCGGTTCGAGCGCTCCGGCGAGCACGCTGAGGGGCCCCCACGGCTCCGGCAGGTCGAGGACGCATCGGTCGAACCGGTCACCCGTTCGGCCGACATCGTGGACGTCGCCGACCCGAAGTTCGAGCTGGTCCGGAACCTTGCCGAACATCCCTTCGATGTTGACGACCGCTTGGGCGTGGTGCTCTTCCCGGAGTTCGTACGAGACGATGCTCCCGTCCGTCCCGACCGCACGACACAACGCGATCGTGAGGGCGCCCGACCCCGTCCCGGCCTCCAGGACCCGCGCACCCGGGTACACGTCCGCGTACGTGACGATCGGACCGAGGTCCTTCGGGTAGACCACCTGAGCGCCCCGCTTCATCTTCAGGGCGTAGTCCGCGAACCGTGGGCGGAACGCGGTGACGACCATGCCGGCGGCGGTCTCCAGTCGGATCCCTTCGGGCTGCCCCAGCACCAGGTCGTGCCGGAGCGCGCCCGAATGCGTGTGGTAGGTCCCACCGGGCTGAAGCACCACCACGTAGGAACGACCACGCTGGTCGATCAGCAAGGCTCGTTCCCCGGCCTCGAACGGCGCACCCATGCCGGCAAGGCTAGCGCACCGGTGTCGCGGCCCTACGGGAACTGCGTCGGCAACGGGCGTGCGCCCAACGTCACATCGATGGATCGGCGTCCGCCCGCGTGATAGACGAGGTCCACGCCGACGCTCTGACCGGGCTGCAGCCCCGCGAGGATGCTCGCCAGGTCATCCGCGTTCGTCACGGTCTTGCCGTCGATCGCGACGATCACGTCACCGTCCTTGATCCCCGCGTGCTGCGCGGGGCCGTCCGCCGTGGTGGCGATCACGTACGCCCCGCTCTGGACGGGCAGCCCGAGCTGGACCGCCAGGGCGGGGGTCACGGGCTGGGCCGAGACTCCCAGGTACGCGGCGGCGGCCAGCGGGTCGGCGATCGCCTGCTGGGTCGTGCCCTTCGCGGAGTCGATCGCGATGGCGAAGCCGATGTTCTGCGCGGTGTCGGCGCCGGCCGAGTTGATCCCCACGACCTGGCCGGCCATGTTGAGCAGCGGCCCGCCCGAGTTGCCGTGGTTGATCGCCGCGTCGGTCTGGATCACGTCCGAGTACACCCGCGCGCCGTTCTTGCACACGTCGCAGCTCGGGTCCTGCACCGTGATCGAGCGGTTGAGCGCCGAGACGATGCCTGCCGTCACCGTCGGACCACCCTCGAGGGCGAGCGCGTAGCCGATCGCAACGACGCGCTGCCCCAGGACGAGCCCGCCGGAGTCGCCGAGCGGAACGGTCGGCAACCCGGTGGCGTCGATCTTCAGGACCGCCAGGTCGTGCTGACAGTCGCCGCCGATCACGCGGCCGTCGTACTGCTTCGGCGTTTGCGCGGACGTGGAAACCGTGATCTTCGAACCACCCTCCACGACGTGGCAGTTGGTCACGATGATCCCGTCCTGTCGGACGATGAACCCCGTGCCGACGCCCTTCCCCTGCTGGACGTTGCCGAACGGACCGGGCTGGAAGACATCGGTCGTGACGTTCACGACGGCTGGGAGCGCCTGGCGCACGACGGCCGCGACGGGCTCCGCCCCGCCGTTCGGAGCTCCGCCGCCCGGCGAGGCGTCCGCCGGACTCGCCGACCGACCGGTCAGATCGACCGAGCAGGCAGAGGCGACGAACGCGAGCCCGACGATGCCGAGCAGGATCTTGCGCATGGCGGACCCTCCGAGGTGTGCCCGTGGATACGTTTCCATACGGTGCGTCGGGCCGGGCGGTTCGCCGCACGGCCCGGCGCGACCACGCTGCGCGTCGATGCTACGTCAGCGACCCGGCGGGACGCTCCTTGCGGGGATCGACGAACGGGATCGCCGCCGTGATGCCCTCGATGTGGTCCCCGTCCTCGGTTTCGATATCCAGCCGATTCCCTGGTTCGGCGAGCCGGACGGGAACCCACACGTACCCGATGTTCTTCTGCAGCCCCGGCGACCAGACCGCGTCCGTGAGGTAGCCGACCCGGTCTCCACCCTCGTAGGCGTTCCAATATTCGGACATCTCCGCCCGGAGCTCGGCCCCGAACAGCTCGATGCCCACGAGCTTCCGGTCGACCCCTTCGCGACGGATCCGTTCCAGCGCGTCTTTGCCGACGTAGTCCTGTGGCTGCTCTTCGACCAGACGCTCGAGCCCCATCACGTGGAACGGGGTGTCGGTCAGCCGCATGTCCGACCCGTAGTTGAAGATGCCTGCCTCGATCCTGCGTGCCTCGCTCGGCGCGATCGGCCGGATCCCGAACTCCTCGCCCGCATCCATGATCGCGTTCCAGAGATCGTCTCCGCGGGCTCCGTCCAGGAGGTTGACCTCGAACCCGGGGATCGCGGTCCACCCGGTGCGCGAGATCACGACCGGGATCCCGTGCGCGTCGAAGTGGTCGCACCAGTAGTAGTTGAGGTCGTAGATCGCCGGGCCGACGAGCTTCTCCAGCGCCTTCGCCGAGAGCGGCCCCTGGACCTGGACCGGATGTACGTCCGGGAAGGAGACCTCCACGTCGAGGTCGGACTGCGCCGCCACCCCCAATGCATAGAGACCGGCGTCCGAGTCCGCGAGTTGCATCCACCAGACGTTCGGCTCCGGGTGCAACAGCACCGGGTCGTTGACGATCCCGCCGTCGGGCGCCGTCACGAGCATGTACTTGCCTTGCTTCACGGCGCACTTCGTGAGATCGCGGCACGTGAGCCGATCGATCAGGCGGTCGGCATCGGGACCGCTCACCTGGACCGTCCGTTCGACGCCGACATCCCAGAGCGTGACGCCTTCGTTCAGCAGCCCGTATTCGATCTCCGGATCGTCGTAGTACCCGGGGAGATACATGTGGTTGTAGATGTCGTACGCGGTGCATCCCGCCCGGAGCGTCGCCTTGAAGAACGGCGACTGCCGGTACCACGGACCGAAGTAGAGCGTCGCGCTCTTCGCGAGCATCTCCTCGCGTTCGTTGACCATCGAAAGGCCTCCCTGAAAGCTCGGGGCCGGGCCGGTCAGCCCGGTCATCTCCTTGAAGCATCGTTCAGGAGAGGACCGGGATGCAAGTCCGTCCCGGCCCGGGTCCAGCGCTGACGCGCTGAACGGAGCTTCAGGAAACGGGGATCTGCTTCGAGGGATCGACGAACGGCATCGGGGCAACCGTCGCGCCTCGGGTCCCCCATTCGGTCTGGACGGTCACGTCCTGACCCTCGTTGCTGCGCTCCGCCGGGAGCCAGCAGTAGCCGATGTTTTGCTTCAGGCGCGGCGAATAGATGGCCGAGGTGACCTTGCCGACCTGCTGACCATCGATCGACGCAGGCCACTTCACGGCGTTGAGCGCCGGGAAGGGGTCGCCGTCGAGCACGACGCCGTTGATCTTCGTGCCGACCCCCGCGTCTCGGATCGCCCGATAGGCCCCGATGGAGATGCTCGCCTCGGGCGAGACCGTGTCGAGGTCCACCAGCCGGTCCAGGCCAAGCTCGAAGGCGTTGTTCTCGTAGGTCATGTCGGCGCCCCAGTTGAAGATGGCGCCCTCGATCCTGCGGATGTCCGACGGGCCGGTGGGTTTGATGCCGAACTCCTGCCCGGCGTCCATGAGCGCCTCATAGACGTCGTTCCCACGCGCTGTGTCGGTGGTGTAGACCTCGTAGCCGATCTCGGAGGTCCATCCGGTGCGCGTCACAACCACCGGCACGCCCGCGATCTTCGCGCCGGTCCAGAAGTAGTAGCGGAGGTCGAGGATGTCCTCTCCGAGGAGCTTGACCATCAGGTCCTTGGACCGAGGCCCCTGGACCTGGAGCGGTGCGACGTCCGCCTCCTGGATCGTGACGTCGAGGTCCGGGTAGGCGTTCTTCAGCCCTCTCGCGAACAGCAATGCGTCGGAGGACGCGAGCGCGAACCAGAACGTGTTGTCGTCCATCCGCGTCATCACGGGGTCGTTGATGATGCCGCCGTCCCCGTCGCAGATGAGGACGTACTTGGCCTGACCTACGGCGCACGTCGACAGGTCGCGCGGCGTGAGGAGCTGCGCGAACCGGAACCCGTCCGGCCCCGAGATCTCGAGGCACCGCTCGACGGCGACGTCCCACAGCGTCACGCCGTTCAGCAACGCATCGAACTCCGCCTCGAAGGTGTCGAAGCGGATCGGGAAGTACATGTGGTTGTAGACGGTGAACCCTGCAGGGCCGTACTTCTGGGTAGCCTCGTAGTACGGGGTACGGCGGTTACGGGCCCCACGCTGGACGAGGCTCATGTCGAACGGCTGGCTCATCGGGTCCTCCTTCGATCCGGGGTGGTGCGGGCAGTCATCGTGCGGGGCGGCGCAGCGGTTCGCAACGAGCTCCGTCGACCCCGGGTCACGGCGTTCGTCACGCGTCGGCCGAGGCGAAGACCCGCTGACCCTCGACGAACGTCATCTGGCAGCGGGCCTCGGCGATCTCTTCCGATGGGTGCGCGAAGAGGTTGCGGTCGAGGACGGCAAGATCCGCGAACTTGCCCACCTCGATCGAGCCGGTCTCCCGGTCGAGGTGGTTCACGAACGCCGACCCGGCCGTGAAGGCGGCGATCGACGTCGCGAGGTCGAGCCGTTCCTCCGGCAGGAACGCCTCGTCGCGGTTCGCCCCATAGGGATAGTTCGGCGGCATCACCCGGTTGACCGCCACGTGGATCTCCTCCAGCGGGTTGGAGCTCGAGACCGGCCAGTCGCTCCCCATCGCCA
>DATAEV010000301.1:0-4507 GCA_036257875.1 Actinomycetota bacterium
CAGCGCTCCTGCGAGCACCACCGCCAACACGACACCGTAGGAACCGTAGTAGGTCACGCTGTGCACGAGCCCCCTCGAAGGCTGCCGTATCCTAGCAGCGGCTTTCGCGCCGACCGGATGCGTCGCGAGCTACGCATCGTCCTCCCCCGGATCGGCGCCGCAACGGATCGCGAGGAACCGCGTGAGCTGCACCAAGGCGCGACGGGCGGCGCCGTCGGGGAGCTGTTCGGCCAGGCCCACGGCGCGACGAACCTCGGCCCCGACGGCGCCGCGCGAATGCCGGATCGGTCCTTGTCCCCGAACGATCTGCAGCGCTCGGTCGAGCCCCTCGCCGTCGGGCGGTCCGTGATCCAACAGGCGCCGGAGCTCCTCCCGGTCCGGACCTCGGTGGAGCGCATGCAACACGGGGAGCGTATAGACGCCTTCCCGCATGTCGGTCCCGGGCTCCTTGCCGAGCTCCCCCTGGGTCGACGTGATGTCCATGATGTCATCGGAGAGCTGGAAAGCGAGCCCGAGCGACTCCCCGAACGCCCCCAACGTCTCCACGTCGGCGGGGGCGGCGTCGGAGAGCATCCCCCCGAGTCGGCAGGAGGTGGCGATCAGCGACCCCGTCTTGCGGCGGATCACCTCGAGGTACCCCTCCTCGTTCTGGTCGACCCGGCCGGCGGCGTCGACCTCGCGGATCTGCCCGTCGCACAGCACCGTGATCGTCCGCGCGAGCAGCCGGCAGACCTCCGGGCCGAGATCGGCCGACATCTCGGACGCGAGCGCGAACAGGTAGTCACCGGTCAGGATCGCGACCGTGTTGTCCCACCGCGCGTTGGCCGACGGGACACCCCGCCGGTCGTCGGATTCGTCGATCACGTCGTCGTGGTACAGGGTCGCCAGATGCGTGAGCTCGATCGCGACCGAGCCGGGGATCAACCGAGGGTCGGCCGGATCGCCGAAGTACCCCGCCAGCAGGACGAGCATGGGGCGGAACCGTTTGCCGCCCGCCTGCAGGAGGTAGCGAGCGGTCGCGGAGAGCAGGTCCGAGTCGGCGACCACCACCTTCTCGAGCTCTTCCTCCACCCGGTCCAGCCGCGCCCCGATCTCCGGTTCGATGAGGCTTTCGGGGGTCTCCAACCCGGGGATCACGCGTCGCATCCGTTCACCACCTCACGATCGACGCCGGTTCCAAGATCCCGGTCAGGATCCCGGGGAAGACGCCGAGCACGACGATCCCGGCCGCGAGCACGCCCGCCGCGACCCGCGGCATGACGCCGTCGTCCGACTCGATCCCCTCGGCGGGCTCCCGCATGTACATGTACACGATGACGCGAAGATAGAAGTACGCGGCCACGACGCTCGCGACGACACCGACCACCGCGAGCGGCCAGTTCCCCGCTCCGATCGCGGCGCTGAACACCGTCACCTTCGCGATGAAGCCTGCGGTCGGCGGGATGCCTGCGAGGGAGAGCAGGAAGACGGTCATCAACGCGGCGAGGCCGGGACTCCGGCGCGCGAGGCCCGCGTACGCATCCAGCGAGGTCTGCTCCTCGCCGCGGGCGGACACGAGCATCACGACCCCGAACGCCCCCAGCGTGACCACCGCGTAGGCGACCAGGTAGAACATCGCGGCCCGGATCCCCGTGCTGTTCGCGGCGGTCAACCCGGTCAGGATGAACCCCGCGTGCGCGATGCTCGAGTATGCGAGCAGGCGTTTGACGTCGCGTTGGGCGATGGCGAGCACCGACCCGAGCACGATCGACACGACCGCGAGCGCGTAGATCACGGGCGTCCAATCCCACGTGAGCGGCTGGAGCCCCACGTCGAAGACCCGGATCAGCGCGAAGAACGCGGCGACCTTCGTCGCCGCCCCCATGAAGGCGACGACCGGGGTCGGCGCGCCCTGATACACGTCGGGGGTCCACATGTGGAACGGCGCCGCCGAGACCTTGAACGCGAACCCGACCACCAGCAAGGCCATCGCCAGGAGCGCGAGCGCCTGCGAGCCGGTCTGTCCGGCGAGCGCCTGGACGATGCCGGGCCCCGCGACGCCGACGATCTTGGTCGACGTCGTGGCGCCGTACGCCATCGCGATGCCGTAAAGGAAGAACGCGGAGGAGAAGGCGCCGAGCAAGAAGTACTTCATCGCGGCCTCGCTCGCGCGCCGCTGCCCCGTGATCCCGGTCAGGACGTAGAGCGACAGCGACAGGAGCTCGAGCGCGAGGAAGATCACGATCAGATCGTTCGCGGCGGTGATCAACGTCATCCCCGCCGTCGCGAACAGGGTGAGCGGATAGAACTCCCCTCGGAACGATGCGGGATCGCGGGATGCGTAATGGGTGTAGTAGAGACAGCCCACGAGCGCCGCCCCGAGCAGCAGGAACCGCGCCACGACCGAGAAGCGGTCAACCGCGACGGTGTCACCGAGGACATATGGCGATCCGGTCCAATCCCAGAGCGAGTACGCCGTGACCGCCGCCGCAACGATCCCGACGGTGGCGATCGCGAGATGCGGGGCCGGGTCGGGCCGCCGCGCGAACGCTTCGTAGAGCATCCCGACGATCGCGAACATGCACAGGAGGATCTCCGGCAGGATCGGGCGGAACTCGAGCACCGGCGTCGGGATCACGGCTGCCGAACCTCGGCGGCGGCGGGCACCAGCGGACCACCGACATCCGCACAGGGCTGCGACGTTCTGACCTGCTCGATCGCGGCGCACGTGGCCGGGTCGATCGACCGCGTGAGCAGCTTGGGATAGATGCCGAACACCAGCAGCAGCGCGAGCACGGGCGCGAGCACCACCACCTCCCGGCCCGACAGGTCCGGAAGATGGCGGTGCTCCTCCCGCACCGGTCCATAGGCGACACGCTGATACGACCACAAGAGGTAGATCGCGGCGAGCACGACGGCGGTCGCGGACAACGCACCGAACACGTGGCTCACCGCGAACGTCCCCACGATCACCAGGAACTCTCCGACGAACGAGCTCAGCCCCGGCAACCCGGCGCTCGCGAACACGACGAACAGGAACGCGCCGAGGAGCCACGGCATGACTCCTGCGAGACCGCCCATCTCGGCCAGCTCGCGGGTGTGCGTCCGTTCGTAGACCATGCCGACCAACAGGAACAGGGCCCCGGTGGCGAGGCCGTGATTCACCATCTGGAGGACCCCGCCCGTGACCGCCTGCTGCGTGAACGCGAAGATGCCCAGCACCACGAACCCCAGGTGCGACACGCTCGAATAGGCCACGAGTCGCTTGACGTCGGTCTGAATCAGCGCGCACACGGCGCCGTAGATGATCCCGATCACCGCGAGGATCGAGACGAACGTGGCGAAATGGATCGAGGCCTGTGGGAACAGGCTGAGGTTGAACCGCAGCAATCCGTACGTACCGACCTTCAGCAGGACGCCCGCCAGGAGCACCGAACCGGCCGTGGGCGCCTCCGTGTGTGCGTCGGGGAGCCAGGTGTGCAGCGGGAAGAGCGGCACCTTCACCGCGAAGGCGACGAAGAACGCGAGGAAGAGCCAGCGCGCCGTTTGGACCGGGAGGGCGGCTGCCACCTGCGTGAGCTGGCGGATGTCGAACGAGGGCGGCCCGGGCTGCCCGGACCGTGAATACAGGAACAGGATCGCGACCAGCAGGAAGGCCGACCCGGCCATCGTGAACAGGAAGAACTTGATCGCGGCATAGACGCGGTTCGCGCTCCCCCAGCCGCCGATGATCAGGTACATCGGCACCAGGATCGCCTCGAAGAACACGAAGAACAGCAGGAGATCGAGCGCGAGGAAGGAGCCGACGACGGCCGTCTCCAGCACGAGCATCGCGATCATGTAGCGCACGACGTTCGACTCGACCTTCCACGAGGCCAGGATCGACACGGGGAAGAGGAACGTCGTCAACAGCACGAGCCACAGGCTGATCCCGTCCACCCCCACCAGGTACTGGAGGCCGAACGAGCGGACCCACCAGACCGAGTCGACCTGCTGGTACCCGGCGGCGCCGGTGTCGAAGTCGCGGAGGACCAGCAGCGACACCGCGAACGTCGCGAGCGTCGTGATCATCGCCAGGATGCGCGCATCCCGGTCGGAGAGGATGCGGCCCGTGGCGGCGATCACGGCGGCACCGACGAGCGGGAACAAGATCGTCAGCGTGAGCAGGTGCTGCCTCACGACCGCACCCCCACGTAGACGAGGACGCCGACCGCGCCGAGGAACACGGCGAGCGCGTACGAGCGAACGAAGCCCGTCTGGGCGCGCCGGCCACCCTCGGCGATCAGCTTCACCCCGCCGCCGATCGCGTTGACGGCCCCGTCGATGATCCGAGCATCGATCACGTACGCGGTGATCCAGGCACCGGCCTTCGCCGGCTGGATCACCGCGGTGTCGTAGGCGCGATCCACGTACCAGCCGTTCAAGGCTGCGCGCGGGAGCGGTTCGAGCCGTTCGCGGAACCCGGTCCAGTCGACACGACCCGAGCCATAGATCCACCAGGTAACCGCGAGCGCCACGACGCTGATCA
>DATAEV010000312.1:0-6313 GCA_036257875.1 Actinomycetota bacterium
ACGACCGCGATGGCGTTCGACCTCGACGCGGGCCTCTACTGGCGGCCCGAGGAAGGCGGGTTCCTGTTCGGGATGTCGAACCCGAAGGAGCCGCCCGGCCCCGGACGTTCGATCGACTGGCCGTACCTGCGCTCGATGCAACGCCGCCTGCACCGGTTCGTCCCGGCGACGCGGGGCCTCGGGCTCAAGAAGGCGTGGGCCGCGACGATCGAGTACACGCCCGACCATCTCCCGATCATCGGCCCCCTCGTCCTCGGCGATGGGACCGAGGTCGACGGCGCGTCGATCGCGTCCGCGTGTGGCCACGGCATGATGTGGGGCCCGGCCGTGTCTCGGATCGCGATCGACCTCTCGCTCACCGGCGCGACCGAGGTGGTCGAGCGACCCTCGGATCTGCGGATGGATCGGTTCGACGCCGACGGGCGATCGGCGCTCGTCGACCCGATCGCCCTCCCCTTCCCCGTCACCCTCAGCGACGACTGATCGTCACCAGACGTCGCCGCTGCGCCAGTCGCACACGAGCGCGGCGTTCAGGTCGGGATCCGGGATCGCTGGTGTCGGCAGGACGAAGATCGCTCCGGATTCCTCCAGCGTCGGGACGTCTCCGGCAGCGGTTCGCACGGCGAGCGAACCCCGCCACCGACGCCATCCGAGGCGTTCGTAGAACGACGGCCTGCCGGTCGAGAGCCCGCCCAGCTGATGGTCGCGCCGGACGATCTCGTCGAGCTCGCGCACGACCGCGGAGCCGTGGCCTCGGCCCTGATGCGCCGGCCAAGTCGCGACCGCCTCCAGGTACCCGACGCGGAGCGGAGCGCCGTCCAGCCACAGGGTGCGCTCGGCGACCGCCCCGTGGGCCACGAGCTCGCCGTTCACCGAACGGAGGACGTGCAAGCCACCGAACGTGTGGTCCCAGTCCTCCTCGGAGAACCCTCGATCCCATGCCGCGGCGAACATCCCGCGCATCTGCGCCAGCTCGTCCTCGGTGAGCCCGCCGCTGGCGACGACGCGCTGCTCGATCACGGACGGCTACAGCTGCAGGATGGGACAGGTCAGCGTTCGCGTGATGCCATCCAGCTCCTGCATCGGCATCACGGTCCCCTTCGCCAACAGGTCCAGGTCCTGTGCCTCGGCGCGCGCGACGATGTCGTAGGGACCCGTGACGGGATCGACGGAGACGATCCCGTCGATGCCCCGGACCATGTCAGTGACGTGCCCGGCCTTGCCCACTTCCGTCTGGATCAAGATGTAGGCGCTAACCATCGGTTCCCCTTTTCCCCAGGTGGGGATGCACATCCTGGGAGCGGGGACGGGTCTTCCGCAAATCGGCAGGTCGGAGCCACGTCAGTGGCTCACGTCGGGCTCGCTGAGCGCGGGCGTCGCGAGCGCGAACCAGGCCACCAGCGCCGCACCGAGGGCGAGCACGCACGCGCTGAGGTAAAGCGTCGGCGCCCCGAGGTGTTGGTAGACGAACCCCCCGAGCCCGGCGCCGAGGATCGGTCCGATCCCGAACGAGACCATCTGCCCCACCGCGTTCCCGGTCGAGTAGAGCGAGCGCGGGAGCAGCCTGCCCACGATCACCACGCCGGTCGTGAACAAGAGACTGAACCCGATGCCCTCGAACACCGCGAGCAACGAGAGGATCGTCGGATCGGAGACGGAGCCCCATAAGAGGAAGGTCAGGCCGTACACGACGCACCCGGCCATATAGACGAGTCGCAGCCCGAACCGGCGTTGAAGGCGGGAGGAGCTACGCATCACGGGGACCTCGACGACGCCGCCCAGGGCCGTCCCCAGCCCGATCAGGAACGGCCCGCCGCCCTGATCCTCGATCCTCGGTCCGATGAAGTTCCAGGCGGCGTTGAACCCGGTCCACACGAGGACCGCCGCGACGAGGAACCCCCAGAACCGGGGGGCGTGACGGAAGACCGCCCCCAGCGAACCGAGCCGGCCGTGCCGCTCGAGGCCGCGCGGACGATCTCGGACGATCGTCGTCGTCCAGGCGAGCACGAGGAGGGCGCTGATCCCGTACAACGGCATCGCCCACCGGATACCGAACCGCTGCAGGATCGCGCCGAACAGCAGACACCCGCTCGCGTAGGTGAGGCTCGACCATCCCCGGATCCGTCCGTAGTCGAACATCCGATCCTCGCCCAGGTGCTCCAACGCGATCGCGTCGATGTTCGGCTCTTGGGCGTCCATGAAGAACGCCTGCACGACCATCAGCAGGGTGATCGCGGGGAGGGCCGCCGCGGCGTTCACCAGGAAGGCGGCGGCGGCCGACCCCGCGAGCCCGATCTGCAACGCGGTGAGCCGTCCGATGCGCGTGTCGGAGAGATGACCCCAGAGCGGGTTCGCAACCATGCGAGCGGCGGCCATGCACGCCAGCACCAGGCCGATCTGGCTTTCATCGAGCCCATGGGCGTCGCGAAGGTAGAGGGCGAGGAACGGGAAGAACGCGGCGATCGCCAGCCCGATGGTGAGGAACACGCCCTGCACCGCGCTCGCGTCTCGGACCCGCGGTCGATACATCGGGTCAGCCTAGACTTCGCGCCGTGGCGAAGATCGCGATCATCGGCGCCGGCAGCGTGGAGTTCACGCGGAACATCCTGACGGACCTCTGCTCGTATCCGGAGCTGGCAGGTGCGCTGGAGTTCGCGTTGCACGACATCGACGAGGAACGCTTGGGGTACGCCGAGCGCGCTGCGAACCAGGTCGTCGCCCGGCTGGACGCCGGCCACGTCGTCTCCGCGCACGCGGATCGCCGGTCCGCGTTCGACGGCGCCGACTACCTGATCAACGAGATCCAGGTCGGTGGGTACGAGGCAACGCTGCGCGACTTCGAGATCCCGAAACGCTACGGGCTGCGTCAGACGATCGCCGACACGATCGGGATCGGGGGCATCATGCGCGGCCTGCGCACGATCCCCGTGATGATCGAGATGGCCGACGAGATGGCGGAGCGCTGTCCCGATGGACTCCTCCTCAACTACACCAACCCGATGGCGATGGTCCCGTGGGGGATCTGGGCAGGCTCCAAGTGGCCTGCCTCGCAGACGATCGGGGTCTGCCACAGCGTGCGCGACACGCACGCGTTCCTCGCGTCCCTGGTCGGCGTTCCCGAGGATCGGATCGAGTTCCGGACGGCCGGGTTCAACCACCAGTGCTTCGTGTACGAGTTCCGCGACCGGGTGACGGACGAGGACCTGTACCCACGGCTCCTCGACATCGTCGCCGCCGACCCCGAAGGTCTGGGTCGTCGTGTCCGCGTCGAGCTGTTCAGGCGGTTCGGGTACTTCCCCACCGAAAGCTCCGAGCACAGCGCCGAATACGTCCCGTGGTTCCTCCCGCATGACGACCAGATCGAACGGTTCCGGATCCCCGTCGACGAGTATCTGCGCCGGAGCGAGGACAACCTGCAGGAGTGGGACGAGCTGAAGGCCTCGCTGGATGCCGGAGCGGCGATCGAGCTCGAGCGGAACGACGAGCTCGCGTCCCGGTTCGTGTGGGCGATCGAGACGGGAACGGCGACCGAGCTCTACGGCAACGTGCGGAACGAGGAGCTCATCGACGGTCTCCCCGAAGACGCGTGCGTGGAAGTGCCGGTGTCGGCGGACGGAAGGGGCGTGCGTCCGACGCGCATCGGGAGCCTCCCGTCCCAGTGCCTCGCGCTCAACCGCACGTTCCTCAACGTGGTGGAGCTCACCGTCCGAGCCGTCGTCGAGGGGTCGCGCGAGCTGGTGTATCAGGCGGCGATGCTCGACCCCAATACCGGCGCGACCCTCAGGACGAGCGACATCGTCGCGATGGTCGACGACCTGATCGAGGCGCACGCCGAGCTCATCCCCGACGACATCCGGCTCGGCAGTCCGCGGGCCATCGAACGGTGAACGGCGTTCCGCGAGGCGGAACGCTTCGGATAGCATCCGGGACATGGGCGAACGGACCGCTCCGGCCGTCGAGAGCGTCGACCGCGCGATCCGCATGCTGGAGGTGCTCGGGCGGCATGGTTCGGGAGCTTCCTTGGACGAACTGGCGACCTCGCTCTCGCTGCCGAAGAGCTCGCTGCATCGCACGCTCGCCGCGCTCCGGGAGCGGGGCTTCGCAACCCAGCGCGAAGACGGCCGATACCTCTTGGGCCCGGAGCTCCTGCGGATCGCGTTCGACTTCTACGGGCGGCTGGACGTTCGCGTGCTGCTCCGGCCCACCTTGGAGCGGCTGCGGAGCGCGCTGAACGAGACGATCCACCTCGGCGTGCTCGACGGCCCCGACGTCGTATACGTCGACAAGCTCGAACCGACGCAGCCGATCGCGCTGAGCTCCAAGGTCGGGGGGAGGAACCCGGCGCACTGCACCGCGGTCGGCAAGGCGCTGTTGGCGTGGACGTATCCGACCAGCGAGCGCCTCCTCACGTGGGCGGCGGAGCATGCCCCGCTGGCGCACCCCACTGCCCGGACGATCGATCGACCGGACGCGCTCGCCCGCGAGATGGCACGGATCAGGACCGACGGCTTCGCGAAGGACATGGAGGAGTCCGAGTCTGGCGTCCGGTGCGTCGCCGCACCGGTGTTCTTCGGCGCGGACGGCCCGGTCGCGGCGATCTCGATCTCGGCACCGAAGGAGCGCCTCCCCGCGGCCCGGATGCGCGAGGTCGTCGGGTCCCTGCTTCGCGAGATCGCGGCCACCCCGGGCGCAGCTCGAGCCGTCGGCTGAGGGTGCCGCATCCCGGTTGACCGGGTGGCACCGTTCCGTGAAGATACGCGAGGAGCCAACACCGCAGAACAGCGTTCCGTCTGACGGAACGCGCGTGACGGGGAGACGCGTGGACCCGAACGCTGAGATCAGGACCGACGGGGCGCCCCGCGGGACCGGCGCCTACTCGCAGGCGATGCGCGCCGGCGACTTCGTCTTCATCTCGGGGCAGGGCCCGCTCGATCCGGCGACGCTCGCGGTGCGAGGCGACACGATCGAGGAGCAGACCGAGCACACCCTGCGCAACCTCGCGGCGGTCGCCGCCGCGGCCGGCGGCGGCCTGGCGGACGTGGTCAAGGTGTCGGCGTTCCTCTCCTCGATCGATCTGTTCCCGGGGTTCAACGCGACGTACGAGCGCATCTTCGCGACCGAACCCCGGCCTGCGCGCACGACGACGGGCGCGGAGCTCCGCGACATCCTGGTCGAGATCGACGCCGTGCTCTACCTGCCGAACCGGCTGCCGAACGGGTGAGCATGGACCTCGACGAGCTGGATACGCCGTCGCTGGTGATCCACCTCGACGCGCTCGAACGGAACATCAGCGAGATGGCAGCCGTCGCGAGTGCCGCGGGCGTTCGGCTCCGGCCGCACACCAAGACCCACAAGGCGCCCGAGATCGCCCGGATGCAGGTGGGGGCCGGGACGGCCGGCATCACGGTCGCGAAGCTCGGCGAAGCTGAGGTGATGGCCGACGCCGGGCTCCAGGATCTGCTGATCGCGTTCCCGCTCGTCGGTGAACGGAAGCTGACCCGTCTTCGAGAGCTGCTCGAACGCGCAGATGTGCGCGTGAGCCTCGACGCCGTCGAGGTCGCCGAGGGGGTCGGTCGCGTGGGCAAGGACCTGGGACGCGACGTCCCCGTGCTCGTCGAGGTCGACACGGGGTTGCACCGGATGGGCCGCGCGGCCGGCGACCCGTCGGCGCGCCTCGCGCTGGACATCGCGTCCGTCCCCGGCGTCGAGGTGGTCGGGCTGTTGACCCATGCCGGTCACGCGTACCGGGCGAGCGACCCCGACGAACTCCGGACGATCGCCACCCGCGAAGTACTCGACCTGATCGATACGGCCGAGCGCTGCGAACGCGAGGGGCTCCCCATCCGGGAGATCAGCGTGGGATCCACCCCGACCGCCCGGATCGCCGCGACAGTCCCCGGCGTCACCGAGATCCGCCCGGGCACGTACGTCTTCAACGATGTGCAGCAGCTGCGGCTGGGGATCGCGACCGAGGAGACGTGCGCGGCGCGGGTGCTCGCGACCGTCGTAGCGCGGCCAACCGCCGAACGCTTCTTGATCGACGGCGGCACGAAGTCCTTCTCGTCGGACGGGGGCGACGGCCCGCCCTTCCCGGGGCGGGGCGTCGTCGCGGGCCGGCCCGACCTGGTGCTGGACTTCATGAGCGAGGAGCACGGCGTCGGCCACCTGGTGGGCGACGCAGAGCTCCGGATCGGCGATCGCCTCGAGGTGATCCCGCTCCACGTGTGCTCGGCCATCAACCTCATCGACGTGGCGTTCGGGATCCGGAACGGGGTCGTGGAACGCGAGATCGCGATCGCCGCGCGGGGCAAGG
>DATAEV010000306.1:0-1539 GCA_036257875.1 Actinomycetota bacterium
GCCTTCGAGATCGTGGGTCACCGTGAGCTTGCTGACGCCGGGGCCTGTCTCGACGATCTCGTACGTGAGGCGCGTGAAACCCTCCGCCTCGGTCTGCGGGTCCATGAGCATGCGCCAGGTCTGGACCAGCTTCCGCGGCGGTTCCGACTCGACGACCTCGCCGTCGACGATGACGTCAGGAACGGGGCCACCCCCCATCTCGGCGCGCGCCCGCTTCATGTCGTCGCTCGCGAACACGCGGTAGGTGCCACCCGGTCGCAGGTCGTACTCGACCCGTCCGCCGTACCCATAGCGCTCGCTCCACTCCGGCTTCGTGATCGCGTCCCAGATCGCCTCGGGCGTCGCCTTGATGTAGACGCGGTAGACCTGGGTGGTCACGGCCGTCTCCGTTCCGGTCGTCATGCCATCTCCTCCTCCAGCTCGGTCTTGAGATCCGCGAGCGCCGACACTTGGCGCTCGCGGTATTTGTCGATCCACCGGTCGTGGATCAGCCGGATCGGCACCGGGTTGAGGAAGTGGAGCTTCTCCCTGCCCGATCGGCGGGTGACCACGAGGCCCGCGTCCTCGAGGACGCGCAGATGCTTCATGACCCCGAACCGCGTCATGTCCAGCTCGGACTCGAGCTCCGAGAGCGTGCGGCCGTCACGTTCGAAGAGCCGGTCGAGCAGGAACCGTCGCGTCGGGTCGGCCAGCGCCTTGAACACCCGGTCGTCGTCGGTCACGTCGGGCAGAATAGGTGACCAAAGAGTCACATGTCAAACCACGATGGTCGGCTGTCCTCCGGCGGGCATCTAAAGGCTCCCACCGGGCACTCCGGTGCCCGTGGATTACGGCGGGCGGCCTACGGAGGTTGCTCCAGATTGGGGCTTGCGCCGGAACGATCTGCCGGTGCATAGTGCGCCCTGGACGTCCGAGCTACGGGCTCGGCCGATGGACGGCGGCGCGACGCGGGCACGCGCCGCCGTCTCCTTTTTCGGCCCGCTCTCCGGCCCATCACGGGGTCGCGCGAGGCTCGGGGGGCGGTGGATGCGGGTGCTACCCTTCCGAGCCCGGGCGCGTAGCTCAGCGGGAGAGCGCTCGCCTCACACGCGAGAGGTCGCAGGTTCAATACCTGCCGCGCCCACGGTTCGCATCCCGTTCACATCGGCATCACCGCCGGTTCGGTAACGTTTTCGGACGATCGTCCTGAGGGGGAGCACGATGTCCGCAACCAACGAGATCGCGCCGCCCGATGCCCGCACGGGCGTGGCGGCTCGCGCGGTCGGCCTGACCAAGACGTACGGCGAAGGCGATGCGACCGTCCGGGCGCTCGACGATGTCTCCGTGGAGTTCGAGCGCGCCCGGTTCTCGGCGATCATGGGTCCGTCGGGGTCGGGCAAATCGACCCTCCTGCACTGTATGGCGGGCCTCGACAAGCCCACCTCCGGGCAGGTCCTGATCGGCGACGTCGATCTGACCACCCTCTCCGAGAAGGACCTGACGCTAGTGCGGCGCAAGAGCGTCGGGTTCGTGTTCCAGGCCTACAACCTCGTGCCCACG
>DATAEV010000309.1:0-13171 GCA_036257875.1 Actinomycetota bacterium
CTCGAGGGCTTCGACGCCGCGTATGAGGGGTTCGAGTGGCCGAGCGAAGAGCACGGTGGCGGGTTCGGGTGCCTCCCCATGTTCGATACGGCTCGACGCCCGATCGGTGTCGTGTCGTTGCAACTGCCTCCGAACCGAGCGATCGCCGGGCGTGAGCGGTCCGCGCTCCGAGCGATCGTCGCGCTCGGCGCCCAGGCGCTCGAACGTGCGCAGCTCTATGAGCTGGAGCACGCGGTCGCGGCCACCCTCCAGAAGAGCTTGCTCCCGGGTTCGCTCCCAGCGGACCCGCGGGTCTCCGTCGCGACCCGCTACCGCCCCGGCACCGAGGAACTCGACGTGGGCGGCGATTGGTACGACGTGATCCAGATCGGTGCCGATCGGATCGGCGTCGCGATCGGCGACGTCGTCGGACACGGGCTCGAGGCCGCGAGCGCGATGGGGCAGCTCCGGAGCGCCCTGCGGGGGCTCGCGCTGACCGGCCACGGGCCGGGCATGGTCATCGAGGGACTCGACCGGTTCGCGCAGACGTCGGCGCCGGCCACGATGGCGACCGTCGCGTACGCCGAGCTCGACCTGACGACGAACACGCTGCGGTACGCCTGCGCCGGCCACCCGCCGCCCGTCATCCAGGTCGCCGGCCAGGTTCGCTTCCTCGAACGAGGCCGAACCACGCCGCTCGCCGCGCTCCCGGACCCGATCCGCTGCGCAGAGGGGACGGAGGCGTTCCCGCCCGGTTCCGTACTCGTCCTTTATTCGGACGGACTGATCGAGCGCCGAGGCGAACAGCTGGATCTGGGGATGGAGCGGCTCCGAGGCGTCCTCGGTGACGCCCCTCCTGGGCACCCGGAGTCACTCGCCGACCTCCTCCTCGCGGAGTTGATCGGTGAGATCCCCCAGGATGACGACGTGGCGGTCCTCTGCCTGCGTGCCGCACCGGAGGCTCAGCCACTGATCATCTCCGTTCCCCCCGAGGCGGTCGCCTTGGCCGGCGTCCGTTCCTCCGTCCGTCGTTGGCTGGCCGAGGTCCCGCTGTCTGAGGAGGCTCGTGAGGACGTCGTGCTCGCGTGCAACGAGGCGTGCGCGAACGCGGTCGAGCACGCCTACCGCAGAGGGCCGGCCGCTCCGATCCGGGTGAGCCTCGTTCGCGACGCCACGGACATCACGATCGAAGTCGTCGATGAGGGGGTCTGGCGCACGGATGGGGAGGATCCCGAGCGCGGCCGCGGGATGCCCCTCATGCACATGCTGATGGACGAGGTCGCTGTGCGCCCGTCCGATGAAGGCACCGTGGTCACGATGCGGCGGCGCCTGTCGGAGGGCTGACGACACCCGCGAACCGCTCGACGGAGCCGGCCCAGCGGCCCCGGATATACTCGGGACGCACGCAGCGGACCCGCCACGAAGGGACGTCTGACATCGACCTCACCGTGCGTTCCAGCGTCGTCGATGGCTGGACCATCCTCTTCGTCGCAGGGGAGGTTGACCTCTACACCGCTCCCGCGGTCCGGGAGGCAGCCGTCGGGGCGATGGAGTCGGGTGCCGACCACCTCGTCCTCGACCTTACCGACGTTCCGTTCATGGACTCCAGCGGGCTGGCTGTGATCGTGGCGTGCCTCAAGCGGCTCCGCGAGTTGGGGGGCGATCTCGCCCTCGTGAGCCCACCGAACTCGCCGCCGACGAAGCTCCTTTCGCTGACCGGCCTGGATCACGCCATCCCGACGCACGCCACGGTGGACGAGGCGCTCGCCGGCGCGCGGTGAGCTACCGACCCAAGGCGCGTTCGAGCTGCGCCTTCGACATCTTCGAACGCCCTTCCAGTCCGCGCTCCCTCGCCTCGTTGTAGAGCTGGTCGTACGTGCGGCCTTTCGGTCCCGTGTGCGAGCGAAGGCCGCCGCGCCGACCGGACGAGATGTCCTGCGTCGACGAACGGCTCTTGGTCTTCGCCTCTCCGGAGCGGGCGCGCTCCTTGTTCACCGTCCGCGCCGCGATCTCCTCCGCGAGGTCCTCGGATCGACCGTGGTCCTTCAGGCCCTCCTTGATGTGCTCGTACTGACGCTCACGCTTCGCACTCCACGCCTTCTGCGGCATGTCGCACCTCCTTCGTCCGGCTGTGTGCCCTCTCTCGCCCATACCCGCGCAGACTCGGCGATGAACGTGTCGGCACCCGATCGGACGGCTCGGCGAGGGAGCGGGGAGCTGCAGGTCAGGCTGACGAGCGGGCCGCGGAGGCGGAGCATCCCTCGTACGCGATGCCCCAGGCGAGCTTCCACGAACCTCGCTGGCGGTGGTATCGGAGCTGGCCCCCACCGAGGCATCCCGCGGGCCCCGGGTCATCCCAGGCGTAGCGGAGACCCGCGGTCTTCGGCGTCCACCGGATCGGCGCCAGGACCCAGAAGGTTCCCTGGTCAGGACGACGGTGATGGACCCACACGATCCGACGATCCACGGCGTTCGATACCGCGCGGCGAAGCGCTGCGCGCGTCGGCGAGCACTGCTGGTGAGTTTCGGGCGTCCGGCAGAGCCGGTCCAGGATCTGGATCGGACGACCGCCGGTATCCAGGACACCGGCGTAGAGCTCGGCCTCGGCCCGAAGCCCGTGTCCGTGGATCGCTCGATCGGTGACGGCAGACGCCGCGGCAGAGCCGACCAGGACGACGCAGACGGCAAGGGCGAGGGTTCGCACGAGCGAACCATTTCAGGCTCCGACGTCCGGCGCAACCGCCGAACGGGGTCAGGATCCGCGTCCGTGCCGTCGCATCCAGAGCGAACCGAGGGCCGGCACGATGAAGCTCAGCAACCAGAGCTTCTGCGCGGCGGTCGGACGCTGAGCGCGCCTGACCACGATCGTCGGATCGGCGCTCAGGGATCGATGTCGAGCTTGCTGATCAGTCCGTCCCGGAGCGCGAAGTGATAGGGAACCTCCAGGGGGCTGCCGGGGAAGTCTCCACTGAGCCGGGTGGTGACCACGTAGCGATCGCCGTCTCGCTCGGCGCCGAGGACCTCTGCGGTGTACCGATAGGCCGACCGCGTCCGTTCGCGCCACGCGCGGATCTCCTCGGGGCCGCGATGGATGCTTCCTTCGTCGCTCACCTCCGCGTCATCGGTGAAGCACGCGATCAGAGCGTCGCTGTCGTCGTCGGCGATCGCACGGAAGTACGCACCGATCGACCCGGGAGCGGAGACCGTCACGCTGTCCCTCCTTCCGTCGCCGCGCGCGCTCTCCAGCGCGGTCGTCCGCGGCGCTAGTGCCCCGACGAACGCCTCGGCCCGCTCCGGAATCCGATCTTGCGGTGGGTCCCGTCACAGAACGGCTTGTTCTCCGATCCCCCGCATCGACACAGAGCGAGCCGGGTGTCCTCCCGGATCAGATGGCCGCTCGCGTCCTCGATCCGGATCTTCCCGCGAACGAACAGCGGGCCGTTCGGGCGGAGCTGGATCGTCGGGTCAGGGGGGTCCGGCTCCTGATCACCGCCGTCCACACGGCGGAAGTGGAGGGCGCCGGTCGGACAGCGCATCACCACATCGGCGATCTCATCGGCCGATGCCGCGTCCACCTCGATCCACGGGTGGCGCCACGGGTCGAAGACCGCCGGCAAGCCATTCAGGCAGTCCGCCGCATGGATGCAGTACGCGGGCTCCCACGTGACCACGATCTGGTCGTTGGCGTATTCCTTCCTGATCCCGGTCCCATATCGAGCCTCGTCGCGAGATGCGAGTGGCTCGTCCGAGGAGCTCACGCTCGTCCCTCGGCTCGGTGGGCGAGCGCGTCACCCAGAGCCTCCGGCGCGTCCTCCCGCTCCGGCCCTTTCCCTGCCGCAGCCATCACGTCGCTGCCATCGATCGTCTCCCGCTCGAGCAGCAAGGTCATGACGCGGTCCAGCGCCTCCCGGTGACCCGAGAGCAACGCGGTCGCCCGATCATCGGCCTCCTTGAGGAGACGCTCGACCTCCTGGTCGATCACCCGTTGCGTGGCCTCCGCGTACTGGCGGCTCCGGATCTCCTGCTGGCCGAGGTAGGCGGGACCGTCGCCCGCGAATCCGACCGGTCCGAGCTTGGGGCTCATCCCGAACTCCATGACCATCCTGGTGGCGAGCTGGGTGGCTCCCGCCAGATCGTTGGAAGCCCCCGTCGAGACCTCCCCGATCACGAGGTGCTCGGCCGCGCGCCCACCCATCCGGATGGCGAGGGAATCCTGCAGGTAGCTCTCTGGATACAGGTGCCGCTCGTCCACGGGCAGCTGCTGGGTGACGCCGAGAGCCTGTCCGGCGGGAAGGATCGTGACCTTCGACACCGGATCCGCGTGCTCGGAGAGGACCGCCACGAGGGCGTGGCCGGCCTCGTGCACCGCCACGGCTCGTTTCTCCTCCGGGAGCAGGGCGTTCGAGGCATCCCGGCGCCCGAGGAGGATCCGGTCCCTGGCCTCGTCGAAGTCGGCGGCCGTGACCGTGTCCCGATGCGCCCGGACGGCAACGATCGCGGCTTCGTTCAGCAGGTTCGCCAGGTCCGCACCCGAGAACCCCGGCGTGCCACGGGCGACCACGAGCAGATCCACATCCGGGCCGAGCTTCTTCCCCGTGGCGTGGACGGCCAGGATCGCCGCTCGCTCCTTCAGGTTGGGGAGAGGGATCTCCACCTGCCGGTCGAACCGGCCGGGACGAAGCAGCGCCGGGTCCAGGGTCTCGGGCCGGTTCGTCGCAGCGATCACGACCACGCCGACCGAGGCGTCGAACCCGTCCATCTCCGCGAGGAGCTGATTGAGCGTCTGTTCCCGTTCGTCGTTGGACACGAGCGCGCCGCCCCTGCGCGCGCCGATCGCGTCGATCTCATCGATGAACACGATGGCGGGTGCTCGCTTCCGTGCTTCCGCGAAGAGGTCGCGCACGCGCGAGGCCCCCACGCCGACGAAGATCTCGATGAAGGAAGAGCCGGTGACTGAGAAGAAGGGAACACCCGCCTCGCCGGCGACGGCCCGCGCCATCAGGGTCTTGCCCGTCCCCGGCGGGCCGACCATCAGCACGCCCTTCGGTCCGATCGCTCCCACCTTCACGTATCGGTTCGGGTGTTTGAGGAAATCCACGACCTCGGAGACCTCTTGCTTCGCGCCCTCGTAGCCGGCGACGTCGGAGAACCGTGTCGTGGGTTTCTCCGCGTCGTAGAGCTTGGCTCGCGAGCCGGTCAACGAGCCGAGCCCGCCGGCCAGCTGCCGCCCGGCGCGCCTGCCGAGGAAGATGAAGAGCCCGACGAACAACAAGAGTGGTAACAGGCTCAGGATCACCGACAGGACCGTGGCCGAGGCGGGCCCCTGTCCCGTCACCTGGACATCATGCTGTTCGAGGAGCGGGGCGACGGTGCTGTCCTGCAGGGCGATCGGGATCTGCGAGCGGTACTCGGTCCCGTCCTTCAGCTGGCCGGACACCCCACCGTTGGCGTCGATCGTCGCCGTCTGGACCGTGTCCCCCCGAACGTCGTCGATGAATTGCGAGTACGTGAGCGTGGTGGGCTCGGTCCCCCTCATCGAAGGGCGCAGCAGCAGCACGACGGTGAGAGCGATCCCCAGGAAGATCAGCCAGTTCCGCCAGGCCGGAGGCGGCGGTGGCGCAGGACCGGTGGTTCGACGTTCGTGTCCGGGGTCCGGTCGCCGGGCCGGACTCGTTCGGTGCTGCACGCGCCCTCACCCCCGTCCACGCGCTGAACCGGTCTCGAGACGGCCACTCGAACCGATACCCCAGGCTATCAGTCGTCCGCTCGTGTCCTGACCGACGAGTGCGACCCAGCCAATGAGCGGTGGGATGGCAAGATGCGCCGCGTGGTGACCGATCCGTGGGGTGCGGCCGACCGGTACGAACCGTACGTGGGACGGTGGAGCCGGTTGGTCGCACAAGACTTCGGGGGTGGCTCGGGATCGTCCCGGGAGCCCGCTGGCTCGACTCGGGTGCGGGACGGGTGCGCTCTCGTCGGCGATCATCCGCACCGCGGGCCCCCTCCGAGGTGCTCGCGGTCGATCCGGCTGAGGGCTTCGTCGCGGCCGCCAACGCCCTGATCGGGGGGACGCATTTCGCCGCCTCCGTCGGAGATGCGGCCGAGCTGCCGTTCCCCGACGACCACTTCGACGTGGTCGTCTCGGGCCTCGTTCTCAACTTCGTTCCCGATCTCCGCGCGCTCGCGGAAGCGGGCCGCGTCACGAGGCCGGGCGGCACCGTCGGCGCGTACGTCTGGGACTACGCCGGCCAGATGCAGATGATCCGGCTGTTCTGGGACGCGGCTGCGGGATCCGACCCGGGAGCGCGGGAACTCGATGAGGGCGTGCGGTTCGCGAACCTGGCGAACCCCAAGGGGCTTCGTCGGTCGTTCGAGGACGCGGGCCTCAGGAGCGGGGAGGCGCGTGCGATCGATATCGCGACGGTCTTCGTTGACTTCGACGACTACTGGCTGCCGTTCCTCGGTGGTCAAGGACCCGCGCCCGCGTACTGCGTCGCGCTCGACGAGGACCGACGGAGGACGCTTCGCGAGGTGCTCCGAGAACGGCTACCCACGGAACCCGACGGGAGCATCCACTTGCTCGCGCGGGCGTGGGCCGTCCGGGGCTCGGGCGTTCCGGGGTAACCGGGAGGAGTGTCCCGCACCGGGCGGGGTACGGTTGGCGCGTGATCGATGCTGCGCAGGGTCTGCGTGCGTCCGAGGTCGCGGAACGCGTCGCACGCGGTGAGGTCAACCGGCTGCCACCTCCGCACACGCGGACGTACGCCCAGATCGTTCGCGCGAACGTCCTCACGCGATTCAACGCGCTCCTGGGCGGGATGCTCGTGCTGATCCTGATCGTCGGCCCTCTGCAGGACGCCCTGTTCGGGTTCGTCCTCGTCGCGAACGCCGCGATCGGGATCGTGGAAGAGGTGCGGGCGAAGCGAACGCTGGAACGCCTCACCGTGCTCACGGCCCCGAAGGCGCATGTGATCCGCGACGGCGAGGCGCGCCCGATCCCGGTCGAGCAGGTCGTCGCCGACGAGGTGCTCGAGATCTCGATCGGTGGACAGGTCGTCGTCGACGGAGAGGTCCTCGCGGCTGAGGGTCTCGAGATCGACGAGTCGCTGCTCACGGGGGAGTCGGATCCGGTGCAGAAGGCGCCCGGCGATCCCGTGCGGTCCGGCTCGTTCGCGGTCGCCGGGTCGGGACGGTATCGGGCCACCGCGATCGGATCCGATGCGTACGCGGTGAAGCTCGCCGAACAGGCGAGACGTTTCACGCTCACCCGGTCTGAGCTCCGCGCCGGGATCGACCGCATCCTCGTGTGGGTGACCTGGGCGATCGTGCCCACGGGCGGCCTCCTGTTCATCAGCCAGCTCAGGAGCAACCACGGGTGGCGCCAGGCGATCTCCGGCGCGGTCGCGGGAACGGTCGCGATGGTGCCCGAAGGACTCATCCTCCTCATGACCATCGCGTTCGCGGCGGCGGTCGTTCGGCTCGCGCAGCGGCGGGTCCTCGTCCAGGAGCTGCCGGCGGTGGAGGGCCTCGCGCGCGTCGACGTCCTGTGCATCGACAAGACGGGGACACTCACGGAGGGGAAGCTCGTGGTGACGTCGGTCTCACCGATCGACGGTTTCGGCCCGGTCGAGGACGCGCTCGCCGCGATCGCAGCGGTCGACGAGCATCCGAACGCGACGCTGCGCGCGATCGCCGAACGGTTCCCCACGACCCCGGAGGGCTGGGTCCTCACGGGATCCGTCCCGTTCTCCTCGGCGAGGAAGTGGAGCGCGGCGGCGTTCGGAGGCAAGGGGTCGTGGGTCCTCGGTGGCGCCGACGTCCTGCTGGGGTCCGCATCGCCCTCGGATGGGCTTCGATCCCAGGTGGCCAAGGAGGCGGAGGAGGGGAACCGCGTCGTGATGCTCGCTCGGGCCGCGGATGGGCTCGACGGAGAGCGACTCCCGTCGGGTCTCCAGCCGGCGGCGATCCTCGTGCTGGGCGATGTGCTCCGACCCGACGTCGCCGAGACCCTGGGGTCCTTCGAAGAGCAAGGCGTCGCCGTGAAGGTGATCTCTGGCGACGATCCGAGAACCGTGGCCGCGATCGCGGGCCGGCTCGGCCTCCGGGGCGCCGACCGCCCGGTCGATGCGCGGAACCTGTCCGAGGATGTCGCCGCGCTGAGCGCGGCCGTGGAGGACTCGTCGGTGATCGGCCGCGTGTCGCCGAACCAGAAACGGGCGATGGTCCTCGCACTCGAGGGCCGCGGCCATACCGTCGCGATGATCGGGGACGGGGTGAACGACGCTCTCGCGCTGAAAGAGGCCGACATCGGCGTGGCGATGGGCTCCGGTAGTGACGCGTCCCGCGCCGTCGCGCAGGTCGTCCTGCTCGATTCGGATTTCGGCGCGATGCCGCAGGTTGTCGCCGAGGGGCGACGCGTCCTCGGCAACATCGAGCGCACCTCGGGGTTGTACCTCACGAAGACCGTGTACGCGATGCTGCTATCGCTCGCGGTCGGCGTGGCAGGGTTCACGTTCCCGTTCTTGCCACGGCACCTGACGCTGATCGGCGCGGTGACGATCGGGATCCCGTCGTTCTTCCTCGCACTGGCTCCGAACACGGATCGGTTCCGGCCCGGGTTCGTTGCGCGGGTGGCACGGTTCGCGATCCCGGCGGGCTCGCTCGCGGCGATCGCGACGCTCCTCGCCTACTCGCTCGCGCTCCATGCGCCCGGCGTCACGCTCGGGGAGGCTCGTACGACCGCCGTCATGGTGCTCACCTGGATCGGCTTGCTCGTCCTCTCGATCGTCGCGGCGCCGCTCACCCCGCGCCGTCTCGCGTTGGTCTGGTCGATGGCGGGGCTCTTCCTGATCGTGCTCCTGCTTCCCGCGACGCAACGGTTCTTCGCGCTCGATCCACCGGACGATCTGGTGTGGCTGGCTGCGCTCGGCATCGCGGCGATCGTGTGGTCGTTCGCGCGGCTCTTCGTTCCCGGCGACCGACCGGTCGGACAGCGTGACCGCTAACCCGCCGCGACGATCGCCAGGATCTCGTCCGCGTACCGCTCGAGCTTGGCGGGTCCGACGCCCGAGACCGCTGCGAGGTCGGCCCAGTCCCTGCACTTGCGCTCGGCGATCTCGGCCAGGGTCCGGTCGTGGAAGACGACGTAGGCCGGCACCCCGTCCGCCTGCGCGCGCTCGCGACGCCATCCCTTCAGTCGATCGAACAACGCGCCCCCTCGCCGCACGGCGACGGGCGTCCCCTGAGCGGATGACCGAAGCGGCGGCCGCGAGGGCGACAGCTCCAGCCCGTCGAGGAACGGGCTCGGCCGCGAGCGGCCGTCCACCGGCCACGTCAGGAAGAGATACCGGCGCGCTCGCGTGATCCCGACGTAGAGGAGCCGACGTTCCTCGTTGGGGTCGGCCTTCGTTCGTCCCGACCGGAACGGGAGCTCGCCGTCGATCAACCGTGGGAGGAACACCGCCTCGAACCCCAACCCCTTCGCGCGATGGTACGTGAGGAGGTTCACGCCACGGCCGCTGTGCTCGGTGGAGAAGCGGTGGGCGAGTTCGGCGAGGAACGTGGCGTGATCCGCCCCCGGGTGCGAGCGCTCGAACTCCGACGCCAGGGAACGCATCCGCGCGAGGTCCGCCTGGCGGGTGACCTCTTCGGCCGCGTCGGGCGAAGCACCGGGGTCGTAGCCGAGCTGGTCGGTGATGACCGCGACGATCTCGGCGACGGAGCCCTCCGTTCCCGACCGTTTCAGCCGCTGCAGGACCCCGCGCGGCCCCGGTCGCCGCAGGAACGACCCGTCACGGACCTGATACGGGATCCCGGCGGCGGCGAAGGCTTCCTCGAACGGCTCGGACCGCGCGTTGATCCGGTAGAGCACCGCGATCTCCTCGAGCGGGACGGCCTCCTCCTCCCCGAGACGCCGCACCGCCTCGACGACCGCAGCGACCTCGGCGTTCTCGTTCGGCTCGGCACGCGCGACCGGTGGAGGTCCGGACGACCTGTTCGATCGAAGCGTCTTCCGCATCCCTCCGAGGCGCGTCGAGAGTCGGTTCGCAAGCTCGAGCACCTCCGGTGTGGAGCGATAGTTCTCCTCGAGCCGGACCACGGTCGCGTGCGGGAACCGCCGCGTGAAGCTCAGCAGGTGTTCGGGGGACGCGCCCGTGAATCCGTAGATCGTCTGGTAATCGTCGCCCACCACGCAGAGGTCGTCTCGCGGACCGAGCCATCGTTCGAGCAGGCCTACCTGCAGCGGGTTCACGTCCTGGAACTCGTCGACGGTGAACGCGGAGAACCGTGACCGCACAGTTTCGGCGGCGTCAGGGTGCTCGTCGAGGAGTTGCAGCGCGAGCCCGAGCATGTCCTCGAAGTCGAGTCTGCCCGTCGCGCGTTTGCGCCGCTCGTACCCCTCGTAGACGCGAGCCATCAGTTCCGCCGGGATCGGTGGGTCGTGGTCGCCGAGCTCGGCGAGGTATCGAGCCGGTGTGATCATCCGATTCTTGGCCCATTCGATCTCGTTCGCGAGCTCGCGTCGGGGAAGGAACTTGTGGGGCGGCGGCAAGGCGTTCGCGAGCGAGGCGATCAAGGGGGCCTTGTGGTCCAGCACCTCGGGGAGCGGCTCACCGGTATGTGACGACCAGAGACGCGAGAGCTGCGAGAGCGCCGCCGAGTGGAACGTACGAGCCTCGACCCCGGCGACGTCGAGGGTCTGCAGCCGTCGCCGCAACTCACCGGCGGCTTTGTCGGTGAACGTGACCGCGAGGATCTGCGACGCGTCGAACGCACCGCTCCGCACCTGGCACGCGATGCGGTGCGTGATGGTGGTGGTCTTCCCCGTCCCGGCGCCGGCCACGATGGCGACGGGTCCCCGGAGCGCCAGGGCGGCTTCCCGTTGGGAATCGTTCAGCCCGGCGACAACGGCCTCGAGGTTGGGCACCTCGCGGACCCTAGCACTGGAACCGAGGCCCTCCCGGAGCGGCTCGGGGAGCGGCCTCTCTCTCGTCGATCCCGGACCGGACCTGCCTAGCTGAGCGCCGGCGCCGGCTGGTACGTCACCGGAAGCGGTTGTCCCGTTGCCGGTGATTCGATCTCCACGATCTCGCCTCGCATCGGCGCGAGGAGCCCAAGTAACTCCCCTTGGTCTTCCTTCGGGACGGCGAGATGGTCGAGCGACGCGACCAGATCCTCGACGAGCGCGTCGAACTCTCCGGCCGTGACACCCATCCCCGCGTGCGTCTCCTTCATATCGCGGCCCGAGTACGTCGCGGGCCCGCCGGTCGCCTGCGTCACTTGATCGACGAGCATCTTCTTCAGACGAGGGATATCCGTCCGGGCGAACTTCGCGTTGATCCGACCGTCCGCGGCGCATCGGGCGACGAAGTCCTCCACGACCGCCGAGATGGCCCCGCCTTCACCGAGGCGTTCGTACAACGAAGATGCCACGAGCCCCACCCCTCCTCATCAACCCCGACTCCCGTACCGCCGGCGGATCGGGAGCGGTCCGTGCTTACAGCTCGATGGCGTGACCTCCGTGCAGCAGGGGTTGTCCGGCGTGGTCCGCCCAAACGGTCTCGAGCCGCACCAGCGGATGACCCGGAGCGCTCGTTTCGACACGGAACTGGACGATCGCTTCCGGCCCGTTGATCGAGACATCCTCGACCTCGGCCCTGGTGACGACCTGGGCAACCCGGGCCAGATTGGCTCGGGCTTTCCCGACGTCCTCGCCGAAGATGTATCCAACGGCTTCATCGACGTCGCCGGACGCTACCGCCTGGATGTGCGCATCTGCCGCGCGCCGCACCGCCCGCTCATCCATCGACGGCAGAGGCTCGCACAGACCCGTGGTCCGCTTCAACCCCTCGTTCGCGGCAACCCCCGGAACGATGCCCATCCCGGCAACCCCCGGGCGGAAGAACGTTCCCGCTCTTTCATGGGACGATCTTGAGCTCGAACAGGCGGCCGTCGTTCTCCCCGGGGTTGACGTTGTTGTCGACGCCGCTGTCCGTGAGGTAGAGCCGGCTCTTCGATCCGTCGGTGCCGGGCGCGAACGTGATCCCCGACGCCGCCTTGATCCCGAGACCCGTCAGATCGATCTTGCGGATCAGCGCGCCCTTCATCGTGGTCTCGAGGATGAAGCGCTGCCTGCTGCTCACGATCAAGAGGTGATGGGTGAATCTGGTAGCAACGATGTCTTCCGCGGTCGTGAACCCGTAGCGATGGACCTCGAAGCTGCGGATGACATCATCGCGCGTGCCGAACCTGCGGTCCTTCCCTCGTCGGATCTTGTAGATCCGCCGGGTGGTGGAGTCGGACACGATCAGCATCTTCTTCTGGGGCAGCCACGTCAGCCCCTCGGGGTCGAAGGACCCGAACCGGCGTGTGTGAAGGACGGTCACCGCGACGTCGTCGCGGGTGCCGAAGAGACCGTCCTTGCCCGCCTTGTCCTTGAACACGCGATCGAGGTCGTCGTCGGTGACGTATAGCGAGCGATGCCGGTTGTCTATCGCGAGGTCTTCCGGTTCCACCGTGAACTTCTTCAGCGTCCGGGACGAGAGGAGATTGCCCTTGCGCTTCACGACGAACAGGTTCCTGCCTTTCCAGAGGCCGGGCATCTCGTCCACTTCGGAATCAGAGATGAGGAGCCGCTGGGCCCGGGGGTCGTAGGTGATGCCCATCGGATCGGGGCTGGGGGTGGCCCACACCGAGGTGAGGGTGACTCGCACGATCGCCCCTTGAGCGGCGCTCGCAGGGGGAGCGCTGAGCAGTGCGGCGGCGATGGGGAGGCACAGAACGAGCGGAACGAGGCGCTTCTTGATGGGCTTCATCTGCGGTTCCTCCGAGGAGACAGGTTGGGGGGAGGGATCCCCCCGGGGGCGTCGACCCAAACTCGGCCCACCCTATCGTCCCGATACGGACGATGGCCCGTCAGGCGATCCGGTCCGCTCTCATCGAGGAGAGGGCGATCACGTCGTCATCGTCCATCGTGGCCTGCGGTCGGTTGCCTGCCTCCTCGTGAGGGAGCCAGACCTCCAACGTGGTCCCGGCACCGGCGAGGCTCCGCAAGGTGCACCACCCTGCGGCCATCTCGGCCCGCTCCCGCATCGCGGCGACGCCGAGGTGACCCGGAGTGCCGACCAGCGATCCCTCAGGTGCGTAACCGACGCCATCGTCCGAGATCTCCATCCACACGCCACCGTCTCGC
>DATAEV010000317.1:0-8965 GCA_036257875.1 Actinomycetota bacterium
CATGAGACATCGTCGGTGGCTCACGCCGCTGGTGCTTCTCGGCGCATTCGCGATGATCGCGGCGGCGTGTTCGAACAGCAGCTCGTCCGCCGGGGGATCAACCTCGGGTGGCGCCGCGGTGGACTGCAACGCCGCGCCCGGGTGCGTGACGGTCGGGGCCGGCGCGCCGATCCAGATCGGGACGCTCCTGTCCGTCAGCGGAGACAACGCCGACCTCGGCAACGACAGCCTGTACGGGCTCGAGCTCGGGATCGATCACCTGGACGGCGTGTTCGACGGCCAGGCCGGCCAGATCCTGAACCACCCGGTACAGCTCCAGAACGAGGACGATACGTGCTCGGCCGAAGGCGGCCAGGCCGGGTCGACGAAGCTCGCGTCCAACCCGGACATCGTGGCGGTGCTCGGGACGAGCTGCTCCGGCGCCGCGCTCGGGGTCGCCGACAAGACCCTCGGCGACAAGGGCATCGTGCTGCTGTCCCCGTCGAACACGAACCCGGCGCTGACGGCGCCGGGTACGCACAACCCCTACTACTTCCGAACGGCGCACAACGACGCGATCCAGGGATCCGTCGTGGCAGACTTCGCGAACCAGAGGCTGCATGCGAAGACGGCCGCGACGATCCACGACGAGTCGCCGTACACGGAGGGGTTGACCACCGCATTCAAGAACTCGTTCACGGCGGCTGCGATCGGGGGGCAGGTCGTCGACGAGGAATCCATCGACAGCAGCCAGCAGTCGTACACGCCGGTGCTGACGAAGATCGGGCAGAAGTCTCCCGACCTCCTGTACGGGCCGGACTACACCGCTGAGTGCGCCCTGATCCTGAAGCAGGGTCGGCAGGTCGCCGGGCTCGCCAACACCGCGTTCATGGGGTCCGACGGCTGCTACGCCTCGAACTTCATCAAGCTCGCCGGCTCGGCGATCAACGGTGCCTACTACTCTTCGCCGGACCTGTCGGCCTTCGATCAGAAGGACTTCTACACGAACGAGTTCCTCCCGGCGTACAAGACGCTTGCGGGCACAGCTCCGATCTCGGCCTTCCACGCGCACGCGTACGACGCGGTCAACCTGTTGACCGCGGCGATCGAGAAGGTCGCGGTCCAGAACAGCGACGGCTCGCTGACGATCCCGCGCGTCGCGCTCAAGGACGCGGTCCAGTCAACGACCGATTTCCAGGGCATCGTGACGAAGTACACGTGCTCCGACACCGGTGACTGCGCCACGACCGTCACGATCGGCGTCTACCAGGCGCCCAACCTGGCCCTCGAGGGCGGGACCGGGGACGGGAAGCCGATCTTCACCGAGACCAAGACCCTCCAGGAGGCCCTGGGGACCGGCTGATCGCCGGAACCGACGGTGGTGGGTCGCGGGGTCGACGGACGCGGACCCCGCGACCCCTCCAAGGGGGAGGATATGGCCGAGGGCACCGATCTCCAGGCGGGGCCGAGTCCGGCGACCGCCCGGCTCGGGCGCCTGCAACGGCTTCCTCTCCGCCGCCTGATCCAGATCGTTCTCGCGATCCTCATCATCGGGTTCGTGGCGCTCGGCACCTACAAGACGCTCACGCTTCCGCCGGACGAGCGGTACGACCCGTCGACGTGGAAGGCCTTCGTGATCTCGGGGGTCGCCCAGGGCGGGATCTACGCCCTGATCGCCCTGGGGTACACGCTGGTCTACGGCGTGCTCCGCATGATCAACTTCGCTCACGGCGAAGTGTTCATGATGGGCTGCTTCGCCTCCTTCTTCTTCGCCGACGCCTACGCGAGCAGCGGCCTTCTCAACCGGCATCCGTTCTATGCCCTCGCGATCATCTTCGCGATCGCCATGCTGACATCCTGCCTGATCGCGATGCTGCTGGAGCGGGTCGCCTACCGGCCGCTCCGGAACTCCCCGCGCCTGGTCCCGCTGATCACGGCGATCGGCGCCTCGCTGTTCCTGCAGAACACTGCGTTCGGCTTCTTCGGACCCCAGACCCAGGCCTATCCGGTCCCCGACGTCCTCGGCGGCGACCAGACGTGGACGATCTTGGGCATCACGATGCAGCGGATCCAGGTCGTGGTGATCGTCACGGCGATCCTCGCGGTGATCGGGTTGACACTGTTCATCTCGCGGACCCGGACCGGCCGCTCGATCCGAGCCGTCGCTGAAGATCGGGAGATCGCAAGCCTGATGGGTATCGACGTCGACCGGACGATCATGATCACGTTCGCCCTCGGCGGGCTATTGGCCGGGATCGCGGGGGTACAGTTCGGGCTGACCTTCGGCCAGGTGAGCCCGTACATCGGGTTCACGCCCGGGATCGCGGCCTTCACCGCGTCGGTCCTGGGGGGGATCGGCAGCATCGGCGGCGCGGCCCTCGGCGGTCTGATCCTGGGGCTGCTACAAGCCGTCGGGCCCCCGCTGCTGTTCACGGGGTTCAACATCCCGGCGCCGTTCCAGCTCCAGGACGTGATCACGTTCTCGGTGCTCGTTCTGGTGCTCATCTTCCGGCCCGGCGGGATCCTGGGATCGGGCGAGGCGGAGAAGGTCTGATGATCCGACGGATCCCGCGTGTCGTCCGAGCCGGGCTGGTCGCCGGGATCGTATCGGTCTACCTGTGCCTGGTCGGCGTCGTCGGCTCATTGGTCACGAACGTGGTCGGGAAGGTCACCGTCGGCCGCGTGCTCCTGTCCATCCCCGCGATCCTGGCGGGGTTCCTGGTCGCGCGGCCGAGGGTCGTCTCGGGCGACGTGCACCGGCCGAGCGTGCGGGCCGGCGTCTCCGCCGGCGCGATCGTCGGTCTGACGACGGGGGCGCTGCTCGCGATCTTCATCGGCGTCGTCAACCTCCTCGGGATCGAAACCGTCCGGAACGTGTTCATCGCCGTGAAACCGGAGCTGATGTCCCTGCTGACGTTCGGACACGCCGGTGTCGTGGGGTCCGTCCTGCGGATCGGCGCCGAGGTTGCCCTGGGGGCGGTCGGCGGGGCGATCGGTGCGACACAGGACCGGATCCGGGTCCCGACGGTGATCGCCGCGACCGTGGTGATCTCCCTCGGTTTGCTCCGCCGTATCGTGCATCCCGCGCTCGCGCAGCTCGGGCTCCGCGACGACTGGCTCTTCAGCGTCGTGACGCTGGGCCTGACGTGGTTCGGCGCCGCGGCCGTGTTCGTGGTGACGTTCGTCACGACGTTCGCGTGGCGGGCCAACAGCGCCGCGATCGTGGCGCGGACCCACCGGACGCCGGCGACCGAACGAGGCGTGCGCGTGGTGGTTCTGGCCGTGATCGGGGCTGGCCTGATCGCGCTCCCGTTCCTGATCGGCTCGATCTTCTCGCAGATCCTCGGCACCGTCGGGATCTACATCCTTCTGGGACTGGGGCTGAACATCGTGGTCGGGTACGCCGGTCTCCTGGACCTCGGCTACGTCGCGTTCTTCGCCGTCGGGGCGTACACGACCGCGATCCTCACCGGCGGTTCCCGCGTCACCACCACCGGCTACGCGCCTCCGTCGTTCGTGCTCCACCTGTCCTTCTTCGTCGCGATCCCGATCGTCGTGGCGGTCGCGGCGCTCGTCGGCCTCGTGATCGGCGCACCGGTGCTGCGTCTGCGCGGGGACTACCTGGCGATCGTCACGCTCGGCTTCGGGGAGATCGCCCGGGTGCTGTTCTCGTCGGACTGGCTCAAGGGCGCCTTCGGCGGCACGCAAGGGATAACGGCGATCCCTGCGGCGCCGATCGGGAACCTGGACTTCCGAGATACGCAGCACTTCTACTTCCTGGTGCTGGGGTTCTGTCTCGTCGCCGTCTACATCTCATGGCGCCTGGCGGACTCCCGTGTCGGTCGAGCATGGAACGCGATGCGGGAGGACGAGCAGGTGGCCGAGGCGGTGGGCGTGAGCACCGTCCGGTACAAGCTGCTCGCGTTCGCGATGGGCGGGGCGATCGGGTCCCTGGGCGGGGCGCTCTTCGCCGTGCAGGTCGGCGCGTTGAACAACGCGAGCTTCATGCTCCTCGTGTCGATCACTGCGCTCGCCGTCGTGATCCTGGGAGGCATGGGAAGCATCCCGGGCGTGATCGTCGGGGCCCTCGTGCTGATCGGGATCCCGGGGGTGTTCTCGGAATTCGAGCAGTACCGGCTGCTGTTGTACGGGGCCGTCTTGATGGCGATCATGATCCTGCGCCCGCAAGGGTTGATCCCGAACGTCCGGCGGTCCCAGGAACTGGAGGAAGAGGACGTCGCCCAGGACAAGTGGGCCGGAGCCGTGACGGCGGACGAGCAGGCCGCACCGGTCGCCTCGCCGCTCGGCGAGGGCGCGGGATGAACCTCCTGGACGTCCGAGGGGTCTCGAAGCACTTCGGCGGCCTCTACGCGCTGAGCGGTCTCGACTTCGCGGTCGAGGAAGGCGAGATCGTGAGCATCATCGGGCCGAACGGGGCCGGCAAGAGCACCGTATTCAACGTGATCACGGGTCTGTACGCGCCCGACGACGGCGACGTCGTCTTCCGCGGCGAGAGCATCGTCGGGCTCACGCCGAACCAGATCACGAGGCTGGGCATCGCGCGTACGTTCCAGACGGTCCACCTGTTCCCGAACATGACGGTTCTGGAGAACGCGATGGTCGGCCAGCACTGCCGATCCCGGACCACCGTGTTCGGCTCGGTGTTCCGCACGCGCGCGATGCGACGCGAGGAGCGCTCGATCCGGGAGCATGCCGAGAACGCGCTCGGGTTCTTCGGTCAGCGGCTGGCCGGATACCGGCAGGATCAGCCGGCGTTCTCGCTGTCGTACGCGAACCGCCGCCGTCTCGAGATGGCGCGGGCGCTCGCGACCGAGCCATCACTGATCCTGCTCGACGAGCCCACCGCCGGCATGAACCCGCGCGAGACCCTCGAGCTCCGCGACCACATCGTACGGATGCGCGACGATCTCGGCCTCACGATCCTCGTGATCGAACACGACATGCGCGTGGTCAAGGGCGTGTCCGACCGGGTCGTCGCCTGCGACTACGGTCAGAAGATCGCCGAAGGCTCCTACGAAGAGGTGGCGAACGACGAGCAGGTGATCGAGGCGTACCTCGGGACGAAAGCGGCCGGATGACGGCGGAGGATCCGGTCCCTCACGACGCGCGTGAGCCCGTGCTCGAGCTGCGCAACGTCAGCACCCATTACGGGCTCGTCTCGGTCCTTCGGGAGGTCAACGTCCGGATCCTGCCGGGAGAGATGGTCTGCCTGCTCGGGGGGAACGCCAGCGGGAAGACGACGACCCTCAAGACGATCCTCGGCTACGTGAAGCCGAGCGAGGGAGACGTCCTCCTGGACGGCGTCGTCGTGACCGGCTTGCCCACGATGGAGCTCGTCGCGCGCGGCGTGTCGATGGTTCCCGAGAACAGGCGTCTGTTCGCCAACATGACCGTCGCCGAGAACCTCGAGCTCGGCGGGTACCTCCGCAAGGACAAGGACAAGCTCGCGGCCGACCGGGAACAGGTCTTCCAGACCTTCCCGCGGGTCCGCGAGCGGCTCAAGCAGAAGGCGGGGACCCTCTCCGGCGGCGAGCAGCAGATGGTGGCGATGGGACGGGCGCTGATGGCCGACCCGAAGGTCCTGTTGATGGACGAGCCTTCGATGGGGCTCGCACCCGTCCTCGTGGAACAGGTCTTCGAGATCATCCGACAGATCCGGGCGCTCGGGAAGACGATCTTCGTCGTGGAGCAGAACGCGAACATGGCGTTGTCGATCGCCGACCGTGGCTACGTGCTGCAGACGGGCGAGATCGTGCTGTCGGGCGATGCCCAGGAGCTCTTGCACGACCCGTTGATGCGACAGGCCTATCTGGGCGAGCTGTGATCCGCCTGATCGACGCCGAGTCCTTGCGGCGCGTCCTGTCGATGACCGCGGCGATCGATGCTTTGGAGGCGGCCTTCCGTACCGAGGATCCTTCGCGATCCGCGCCGCTGCGGTCCTCCGTGGCGACCCCCGCCGGCACGCTCCTGCTCATGCCGGCTGCCGGTGAACGCGGGGTGGGCGTGAAGCTCGTCACCCTGTCGGAGTTCAACCCCCGGCGCGGCCTCCCGTTCATCCATGCGGCGTACGTGTTGTTCGACCGCGAGACCCAGCGCCCCGAGGCGATGATCGACGGCGCCGAGCTCACGGCGATCCGCACCGCGGCGTTGAGCGGGGTGGCGACCAGGAAGCTCGCGCGAGCCGGCGCCCGGCGGCTCGTGATCTTCGGGGCCGGGGTCCAGGCGGCGGCTCACCTCGAGGCGATGGCGGTGGTCGCGCCGGTCGACGAGGTCGTGATCGTCTCGCGAACGCCCGACGCCGCGCGGACCCTGGCCGAGCGCGCCGAGGGTACGGGGGCGCGGGCGTCGGTGGGGGAGCCGTCGAGCGTCGCCGAGGCGGACATCGTCTGCACCTGCACGACCTCGGGCGTGTCCCTGTTCGACGGGCGGTTGCTCGCGGACGGGGCGCACGTCAACGCGGTGGGTTCCTATCTGCCCGATCAGCGCGAACTGGACACGGAGACGGTCAGACGAGCGAAGGTCGTGGTCGAGACGCGCGACGTGGCCCTCGCGGAGGCGGGCGACCTGCTGATCCCCATCGCGGAGGGGGCGATCGGAGCGGAGCACATCGTGGCCGACCTCGCGGAGGTCGTCCGCGGTGCCGCGGTCCGCACCGGGGACGACGACGTCACGGTGTTCGAGTCGGTCGGCATGGCGTTCGAGGACCTGGTGGTCGCCCGCGCGGCCCTCGACGCCGCGAGCTGAGGCCGGTCCCGTGAGTCACGACCTCCCGCGGACCGCCGACGTCGTGGTGATCGGCGCCGGGATCGTCGGATGCTCCGTCGCGTTCCACCTGGCCGCCGCCGGCGCGGGCGCCGTGCTCGTGCTCGACCGGGAGGACGCCGTGGGACGGGGCTCGACCGGCGCCTGCGCCGGCGGCTTCCGTCGGCAGTTCACGAGCGAGGTCAACATCCGGCTGTCGCAGGCGAGTATCCCGATGATCCTGCGTTTCACGGAGGAGCACGGGATCCCCGTCGACGTGTCGCAGGACGGATACCTCTTCCTCGTCCGCGATGAGGCGGCGTGGCGAGGCTTCCTGTCGGCCGTGGAACTTCAGCGCTCGCTCGGGGTGGAAGTGGAGGTCCTGGAGTCCGCGGACGCCGGCTCGCTCGTGCCCGGCATCGATACCACCGGTGTGGTCGGCGCGACCTTCGGCCCGGGGGACGGGATCGCGGACCCCGCCGCCCTGACCCAGGGCTACGCGACGCTCGCCCGGCGGGCCGGCGCGACCTTCGCGCTGGAGACGTCGGTGACGGCGATCGAGGTCGATCCGGCCGGGGCCGTGACGGGGGTCCGGACCGCGGGCGGTGCGGTGGCCGCGAGCGCCGTCGTGCTTGCCGCGGGTGCGTGGTCGGGGGCGCTCGCGGCTACGGCCGGCGTCCAGCTCCCGATCGAGCCGATCCCGCGGGTCGTGGTGACGACGGGTGCGTTCCCGGGTGTCCCAGAGCGGCGCACGCTCGTGATCGACGCGACGACCTCCTTCTACTTCCACCGCGAAGGGGACGGCGTCCTCATGGGGATGGGCGGGCACGACCTGACGACCTTCGACACGACCGTCGACGACCGGTTCGTGAACGAAGAGCTGGTGCCGCGGGCGGTGGTCGTCTACCCGCCCCTCGCCGACGCCGGGATCCATTCGCGGTGGGCCGGGTTGTACGAGATGACGCCCGACCGTCTCCCGGTCGTCGGACCCGCGCCCGTCGGCGGACTCTGGTTCGCTGCCGGGTTCAGCGGGCACGGTTTCCAGCACGGGCCGATCGTCGGGAAAGTGGTCGCGGAGTCGATCATGGGAGCTCCGGCGTCCGTCGATGTCTCGGCCCTTTCCTTCAACCGATTCGGGGCCGGCGACCTCACCAGCGAGCGCCATGTCGTGTGAGTGCCGGGAGCGGGGGTCGAACCCGCACGGGCCGAAGCCCACGGGATTTTGAGTCCCCGGCCCCACCTCCTGGCGGATTCGGCTCCGTCCTGGCTGGGCCGGTTCTTGCAGGTCAGAGAAGGCGGGTCATCCTGCCTCGCCCGGCTTCGTCCCGGGTTGTTCGCTCCCGAGTGGCAGCAAACCTGGCAGCAAGGTCATTGCTAACGATCCGCCTCTAGTACATCGCGTTCACGACGTCGCCACACCCCCGAAGACGCGCCATCCTTGTGGCACCGAGAGAAGGGAAAGCAAATGGCTTTGTTCTTGATAGTCGTTTAGGTCCATTACGGCCTCATCGTCCCTTCGTATCCGTCACCACTGTTCTTGATGGCTCTCCACATGCGCCTCCACCAGGGTGGGCTCACTTCATCGGCGATATGTGCTTCGCGAGCTTCCTCGGTGAGGTCTTTGTGATGCTCGTCTTGAATCTTGTCGTTCCATTCGGGTGGGTGCCCCCATATCTCGCCCATCAGTGCCCCTGCCATCCTCCGGGTGGTGGCCCGGATAGGTTTCTATCAGCCTCGGCCCATGCCCTCTTGGCTGCCTCTTTGAGCGCTTCGCTAGCCACTCCTCGAAGCTTCCATCCCTCATATCCTGGATCGGTGGAGTCCTTGATCTCCCTCAGCGCGTTGTCGTAGATGATGGCACGGCAGCGTTGCGTATGGTGAGCGCGCGCTCATCAGCGAGCATCTCCTCCAAAGCAGCGATCTACTTCCACACCCGAACCGTAGACCTTCTAGCTGCCCCCGGGGCGAATTGACGACAGCCTCCCGAGATTCCGGTTCACGAAGCCGCCCCGCCCCCTGGCCTCGGCTTCCACCGCCGCCGAACCGATGGTCTATGGTGCGCGTGATGGGTCAGATGTTGAGCAAGGTCGCGTTCGTCGCGGCCGTGAGCCTGTTGGTCTCCGGCATAGCGTGTAGCAGCAGCAGCAGCAGCAGCAGCACGTCCAGCACCGACACCTCCGAGCAGGTGTGCCAGAAGTTCCGCGACGTCTCGGGTGGGGCGTTC
>DATAEV010000321.1:0-6290 GCA_036257875.1 Actinomycetota bacterium
AGGCGGGCGGCCGGCGTGCCGTCCGACCGAGGGAACCGCTCCGGGAACTCGAGCAGGTTGTAGAGCGATGCGCCCCGCCAGGCGTAGATGTTCTGGTCGGGATCGCCGACCGCGGTCACCGGATGACCTCCGCCGAAGAGCGCGTGCATCAGGTCCGCCTGGGCCACGTTCGTGTCCTGGTACTCGTCCAGGAGCACGGCGCGGAACCGTGCGCGGTGATCGGCGACGATCTGCGGGTACCGCTCCGCGATCTCGATCGCGCGGTCGATCTGGTCGCCGAAGTCGATCACACCCAGCTCGCGCTTGAGCTCCCGGTACCGCGCGCTCGCTTCGGCGAGCTCCAGCCGTTCCTCCGCGGCCTCGTACACCCGGTTGGAGCGCGCGTTCTTGAGCAGCTCGAGCCTCGCCGCGACGTGGGCCTGGATCTGCACGGGGCGCACCCGGTGGTTCTGGGCTTGCTCGTCGAGCTCGAGGATCTTCGACACGAGCGACGGCTGCCACGTCGCGGACGCGTGCTCGAACGTCATCCGGTCGAGCACGCGCGAGCAGAGCTCGCTCCGCTGCGCTTGCGTGAGGACCCGGGCCCCGGGCTCGAACCCGGCGAGCACGCCGTAGCGATCCAGCAGCGATGCCGCGAACCCGTGGTAGTTCTGGACCTCGGGCTCTTCGCCCTCGGCGAGCTCCAGCGTGGAGAGCGCGCGACGGACGCGCAGCCGCAGGTTGTCGGTCGCCTTGTTCGTGAACGTCAGGCACAGCACGTTGCCGGGGAGCACGCCCTGCTCGGGGTCCACGCCGTCGACCCTCCCGAGGGCGGCGAGCGCCAGGTACACGACGCGAGCGGCCATCACCGACGTCTTGCCCGAGCCTGCGCCGGCGATCAGCACGCAGGGTTCGAGCGGCCACGAGATGGCTCGCCACTGCTCATCGGTGGGCTCGGCGCCCATCGCCGCGGTGATCTGCGGCGGGATCACGGTTGGACGGACGGCGCTCATCGCGTGCCGACCTCGAAGACCTGCCGGCCCTCCGGCCAGATCGGACAAAGCGTGCGGAAGTCACACCAGAAGCAATCGGCCTGGGGGTTGGGTCGGTAGACCTCCTCGACGATGAGGCGCTTCTGCTCGGCGATCAACGCCGAGAGCGTCTCGCGCACCACCGTCTGGTACTGCTCGGCGCTGCGATGCGAGACCTGCCACGCCTTCACGACGATCTCGTGCGGCGCCTTCCAATGGCCCTTGATGAACGCGAGCTCGACCGCGCGGACCGGCCGGAACCGCTCCAGCGTCGGCGACTGGTTCACCGCGAGGTAGTAGATGCCGAGCTGGAGGCTCTCCTCGGCCTTCGGCGCGTTGTCCGGGTTGCCGGTCTTGAAGTCCGTGATCCGGGTGCCACCGGACGCGAGCGAGCCGATCCGGTCGATCACGCCGACGATCGTCACGCCGTCGAACTCGAACTCGAAGAACTCCTCGACCGCGAGCGACTCCCCCTCGCCGTAGTTGAACCACCAGTTCCGGAGCATCCGGTCCTCGACGAGGCGCCGGTATGCGACGGAGACCGCCTTGGAGGGGAACTCCTGGTCGCGCCAGCGCTCCGCGATCGCGGCGAGGATCGCTTCCTTCGACTTGTCGAGCTCACCCTTCTCGCACTGCTCGATCAGCCCGTGCACGAGCTTGCCGACCCACGCCTGGTAGCCCGCCGTGCGGCCGAGTCCGAGCTCGCCGCCGAGCACGTGCTGCAGCTCGCAGTTCTCGAGCGTGGACAGCCGGGAGTAGCTGAGGCGCAGCTGCTCGTGCAGCGGTCGCCCCGTCTCGGTCCAATCGCGCTGGAACCACCAGCCGGACGGGTCTGCCCCGAGCGCCTGGAGCCCGGCGAGCGCGGCCAACCGGCGCCAGTCCTCCGCGGAGGGATCGGCGAGCTGTCGGCGCCAGAGCGCCGTCGCCTCGCGGGTGGAGACCGGCTCATCGAACGGTGAGCCGGGCGCCGGCCGCCAGGTGGCACCGAGCTCTCCGCCGAACCGCGTCCGGAGGGTCAGCTCGTCGGCGTCGGGATGCGTGTCGGAGCAGACGAGCACGACGCCGCGGCGCGCCCTTCCGACCACCACGTGGAAGAGCCGACGTTCGTCCTCGAGCCGGGCGCGGACGGACTCGGACCGCGACGGCGTCCGCTCGAGCGATGCCAGGTCGAACATGGGCTCCGGCCGGCCGAGCGACGGGAAGTTGCCTTCGGCGGCGCCCGCCACGATCACCGTGTCGAACTCGAGTCCGACCGTGCCGTGTGCGGTTAGCACGGCGACGGCATCGGGGCCCACGCGGTCCCACGCGGTCCACCCCGGTCCGTGCTCACCGGCGTCCAGGGCTTCGAGGAACCCTTGCACGCCGGTATCGCCACCCTCGCTCGCCTCGGCCACAGCGTTGGCGAACGTGACCACGGTGTCGAGGTCGCGCCGATCGTCGGCGCCCTCCGACCCCGCGGCCTCGACCAGCCGGCGCGAACAGGGCAGCTCCTCCCAGAGCACGCGGAAGGCGTCCTGGACGGACATCCCGGCGAAGAGCGACGCCTTCGCGAGGGTCTCCCTCGCCGCGACGACGGCGTCGGCCTCGGCGGGATCGAGGCCCTCCGTCACGTCGAGCGCCTCAGCCGCCGCCCGCCCATCCACCCGCGCGCGGCGGATCAGGCCTCGCGCCGCCGCCGGTGACAGACCGATCACGTCGGACGTGAGGAGCGGCTCCACGAGCTCGTCGCGCTCCGGCCCGCCGGCGACGAGCCAGCGGAGCGCGAGCACGTACGGATGCGTCGACGGCGCGGTTCCCAGCGACAGCCCGCGCTCGGGCACCACGCGCGGCACCTGTGCGTCATCGAGGGCGCGGAGCAGATTGCCGACGTGCGCGCCTTGGCGCCGGACCACGACGGCCAGATCGCTCCAGGCGACGCCTTCGTCCACGTGGAGGCGGCGAAGCTCCCGCGCCACCGCGGCGTGCTCCTCGGAGGTGTGCGGCGCGATCCAGGCCGTCACCGTAGGTTCGGCCACGGATCGATGGCGGGTGCTCAGCTGGATCCGCTCGGTGCCGGGGAAGGCCTCGGTCGCGAACCGGTCCAGGGGCAGACGCGTCGTCCCCTGGAACGAGAAGACGTGCGCGTCGGGATCGGCGGCCACGACGAGATCGGGAGCGGCGAGACCGCGCAGGACCGCCTCCGCCGCCAGCGTCGTGTCCTGATAGTCGTCCACGAGGATGTGGTCGAAGAGCGGCGGACCCTCCGGGGCGGCGAGCGCCGCGCGCTGCAGGAGCCCGGCGAAGTCCACCTGGTTCGCGGCGTCGAGCACGCCGAGGTACTCCGCCGCGAAGCGCGCGAGCTCCCCCCACCCGCCGAGCCCGGCGGCCGCGGCCGCCTCCGAGAGCTCCTCCGGGGTCCGGAGCGACTCCTGCATCCGCGACAGGAGCTGCCGCACCTCGTCGGCGAACCCGCGGAGGCCGAGGAGACCGCCGTAGGCCGGCCACTCCCGGGCGTCCTGGGTGGCGAGCAGTTCGCGTACCTTCGCGAACTGCTCGGCTGCCGAGAGGACCTCGGGGGGCTCGCCCTCGCGCTCCTTCAGGAGCGCGAGGGCGAGCCCGTGGAACGTCAGCACGCGCAGACCCGGGAGCGAGGCGTGGAGCCTGGCGAGCAGCGTCGCGCGCGCGTCGTCGCGCGCGCGACGCGACCCCACGACCAGGGCGACCCGTTCTGGCTCGGCTCCGGCCTCGATCAGCCGCGCGAACCGCTCCCGGAGCACGGCGGTCTTGCCCGTGCCTGCGGGGCCGGTGATCAGCAGGGTCCCCCCCGGGTGGTCGAGGACCTGGTTCTGCGAGGGATCGGGGGAGAAGGACGGAGCCTCCATGGAGCCGATGCTACCGGCAGCCGCCGACAGCCCCGGGGCTGCCCCCGACTACAGATCGGGGCGCGGCGGCACCTCGCCAGATGCGGTCGCGACGCCTTGGCTCCGTTCGCGGAACCACCGGTCGATGTCCGCGGTGCCGATCGCGCCGACCAGGACTCCGTCGTCCAGCACGAGACCATCCCGGCCGGCGGTGATCTCCAGGACGTCGTAGAGAGGATCCGTCGGAGCGACGACCGGCGTCTGTGACAACGGCGCCATCCCGTCGCGGACCGGACGGAGGGGATCGCGTGAGCCGACCTTGCGCGCCGACTCCATCGACACCGTTCCGATCACCCGGCCGGCGTCCACGACCGGGAACGAACGCTCGGGGTTCGCGCGCAACCAGCCGTCGAGCGCCTCCGACAGGCTGATCGTCGCGGGGATCCGGTCGGGCATGGGTCGCATCGCGTCCGCGGCGGTCCCCACCGACAGGAGATCGCGGAGGGCCAGGCGTTGCGCCGTGCCTCGCCCCGTGGAGATCATCACGAACCCGATGTACCCCAGGAACAACCACAGGCCGGTACCGTTCGAGAAGCTCAAGGCGGCGGCGGCGAGCATCAACGCCCCGACCGCGATGGCCCCATAGCCGGCGACCTTGACCGCCGTCCGGCGGTCGTGGGTCGCGCCCCACGTCGCCGCCTGCAGCATCCGTCCGCCGTCGAGCGGGAACCCCGGGAGCAGGTTGATCACACCGATCAGGAGGTTGAGGCCCGCGAGCTGGCGCACGATCTCGCGCATCAGCCCCGGCGCCATCTGTGTCGCCGCCGCGGCGAAGATCCCCGAGAGGACGAGCGTGGTCAGCGGACCGACCGCCGAGACGATGAACTCGGCGAGCGGCCCCTTCGCGTTCGCCCGCGTCTCGGTCGCGCCGCCCCAGAACACGAGCGTGATCCCCATAACGGGAAGACCGAACGCCCGCGCGGCGACCGCGTGCGCGGACTCGTGGAGCAAGATCCCACCGAAGAAGAGCACGCCCTCGAACAGCGTCAGCCCGACCGCTCCGGCGGGTGTCGGTCGCCAGATCGAGTTCGTGAAGCTCGTGTAGATCAGGAACGAATACAGCGCCGCGACCCAGAGCCACGACGACGCCACGTAGATCGGTATCCCTCGGACCGACGCGACCTTGAACCGATTCCCGATCGGCATCCATCGAGGGTACTTCAGCGTCTGGTGGAGGTGGTGGCGGCAGTACCTAGCCGAGGTCGAGCCCCAAGAGGTCGCCGAGGTCCCGACCGTTCCTGACCGCGAAGTCCTGATAGCAGTTGTTCATCAAGACGTGGGTTTCTCGGGTCTCGTCGGCGAGCGACTCGATCCGCGGGACCCATTCCTTGAGTTCTTCCTTCGGGTAGTCGTAGCGGAACCGGGCGCTCGCCGTGTCGCTCTTCGCCTGCCATGTCTCGCGGTTGCGTCCGTGGAACCGAACCATCGCCAGGTCTTTGGCGGTCGCCGCGGCGATCGGCGGGATGCTCGAGTCGAAGTCTTGCGGCATGTCCACGCACACGTAGGGAAGGTTGCGTTCCTCGAGGAATCTGAGCGTCTCCTCCACGTTCCGCTCTTCCATCCAACTCTTGTGACGGAACTCGACCGCCACGCGGAAGTCCGGGAGCCGTTCGACGCATTCTTCGATATACGCCTTGGACTTCTTCGAGATCACGAACCACTGCGGGAACTGGAAGAGCACCGCTCCCATCTTGCCGGCCGAATGCAGCGGCATGAGCGCGTCACGGAAGCGTTGCCAGACCTCGTCGACGACCTCGTCGGGGAGTTGCTCACGATAGACGTTGCGCTTGCCCTCGGGGATGGCGGGCTGTAGGTCCTTGTAGAGGGAGTTGGGGCGCGTGGGGTGATTCGTCAGTAGCGAGTAGGCCTTGATGTTGAACGTGAAGTTCTTCGGCGTTCGCTCGATCCACAGGACGGAGTTGCTCTCCGACGGCGGGAAGTAGTAGGTCGAGTCGACCTCCACCAACGGGAACTGCGACGCGTAGAACTGCAGGCGTTTCTCGGCGGTCCTCGCGTCGGGCGGATAGAAGTGTCCGTCCTTGATGAGCGTCTTGTCGGTCCACGACGAGGTGCCGATCAGGATCGAGCCTGGTGTCATCGAGCCGCCTCAGCCCGCAGGTGTGTCGTCGCTCTTCTTCTTGCGGAGGACGACGTCCTTCGCCTGCTCAGCCTTGCGCTTGGCGGCCGTCAGCAGACGTTCCGCCCACATGTACTGGGTAGCGAGGATCGTGAGGCCGATGAAGATCAGCAGCCATCCCGGCCCTGGCAGCACCAGGAGCGCGATACCGGCGAGTAGAACGGCGAAGCCCGCGATGGTCACAGCGATGCGCTTGCCGCTGCGTTGGATGAAGCGGGCAACCGCTTTGACCGGCACGAAGGC
>DATAEV010000325.1:0-6619 GCA_036257875.1 Actinomycetota bacterium
GACGAGGCGATCCCGCTCGACATCCACGCTGAGAGTGGTCCAAACCGGCGGCTCGGCCGTGAGGAGACCAGCCACCAGGATCACCGCGAACGGTGCGGCCATCACGACGAGCTCGGGACGGCCCGTCGCGAGGGCCCCGACCAGGAAGATCGCGGCGACGGACGCGAAACCGGCGAGCTTGGGCGACGGGCGGCGTGTCACGGCCCGCCCTCGGACTCGGGCGGCGGGGCGGGAACGCTGTCCAGGACCTCCCGCACGATCCCGTCGCCCTTGATGCCGGCTACCCAGGAATCGGGCCGGAGCGATATCCGGTGCGCGAGCGCCGGGACGGCGACGGCCTTCACGTCCTCCGGCGTGACGAACTCGCGACCGGCGAGCACCGCTTTCGCCCGCGCGAGCTTCACGAGCGCGAGGCTCCCGCGCGGGCTGGCACCGACCTGCACGCGAGGCGCCGACCGTGTCGCGTCGACGATCGACACGATGTAGCGTCCGATCGCCTCCGACACGAACACGTCTTCGACGGACGCCTTCATCTGCTCCAGGTCGGACGACCCGACGACGGGTGTGAGCTGGACCACGTCGGTCTTCCGCTGGAGGCGACGTTCGATGATCCGCCACTCGTCGTCGTTCGTCGGGTAGCCGACGCCGATCCGCATCAAGAAGCGATCGAGCTGGGCCTCCGGGAGCGGATAGGTTCCCTCGAACTCGATCGGGTTCTGCGTCGCCAGCACCAGGAACGGCGGCGGCAGGGGAAAGGTCTCGCCCTCGATCGTGACCTGTCGCTCCTCCATCGCCTCGAGCAGCGCGGCCTGCGTCTTCGCCGGAGCCCGGTTGATCTCGTCCGCGAGCAGGATGTTCGTGAAGACGGGACCCCGACGGAACTCGAACACCCCTCGGTGCTGGTCGTAGATCGTCGCCCCAGTGATGTCGGACGGCACCAGATCCGGCGTGAACTGCACCCGGCCGAAGCCAAGCCCCAGGACGCTCGCGAACGAGCGCGCCATGAGGGTCTTCGCGAGCCCGGGGACGTCGTCGATCAGCACGTGACCGTCGGCGAGCAGGCCCAGCAGGATCATCTCGAGGACGGTGCGCTTGCCGATCACGGCTCGTTCGATCTCCGCGATGATCTGATCGGAGAGCTCACCGACCTCGACGTGCGTGAGCGTCATCGCGAGAGGTCCTCGACGGCGGTTACGATCTTCGTCACGTCCTCGATCGGCATGCCTGGTCCGAACCGATCCTCCGGCGGCTCGTGATCGGGCCGGAGCAGGTCCCATGCTTCTGCGCCGAGGAGGGAGCGCGCGGCGTCCTGGTCGGCGTCCAGATCGACGCCATGTTCGGCTGCGAGCCGATCCGCAGCGAGCCGGCGGAGTCGGCGGCGGAGCCGGTGGTGGAGCTCCAGCGCACGATAGGTGGCAGCGCCGACCTCGAACGCGATCCGGTCGGGCTCTCTGGCCCGAGGGATCTCCCGCTCGGGAGGCTCGAGGAGCGCTTCGTCGAACGGGAACGGCCCCGGCGCCGACGTTGCGACCCGGACGGCCTCGACCAGGAGCCGGATCACGAGTGCGCCGAGGACGATCACGAAGATCTGCGCCGACGCACCCGCGTACCGAGGCACGGACAGCGCAGCGGTGAGGAGGACGACCGAGGCGAGCGTCAGCACCAGAGCCGAGCCTTTCCAGCGGAGGCGCGGTGGATCGCTCATGTGACCTCCGACAGCAGCGCCGATCGGATGTCGAGGAGGCAATCGATCGCTCGTCGCTTCATGGAGATGTCGACCGGGCGGTCGCTGAACCTCGCGATCTCGAAAAGGTCCGTGAGCGACCGCGCGGGGTCGGTCGGGATCGCCAGGGTGCGGAGCGCGCCATCGATGTACTCGAGCGGCGTGTCCGAGGGACGCCGCGGCATGCCCCCGCGGGCCAGGACGGCCTCCATCCGTGCGTACGCACGGATGATCGCACGGCGCGGGTCGGGGTCGCGCTCGATGTCCCTGATCGAGTCGTCGACCACGCCGACCACGTGGCGCCGCAACTCGGGAAGCGGCTCCCCGTCCCGCTCGATACGTGCGGGCCTCCGCGCGGCGAACGCCAGAGCCGCCCCGGCTGCGGCTGCTCCCGCGACGAACCCGACGATCACCCACGAGGACGGCCTGCGTCGATCGTCCACGGTGCCGTTCGTCGGATCCGATCCCGGCGCCGTGGCCGGGGTCGCGATCGGTTGGGGTTCCCGGTCCTGACCGTTCCTGAAGAGCAGCGGGATCAGGAAGACGGCGGCGACGATGAGCCACGCGACCATCGTGACCCACCACGGTTTGGGGGGGCGCGGCTCCAACCCCTCGGCGTCCTTGTCGAGCTGGCGCCTGAGCCTCCGGGTCATGACGATGAGGACGACGACGACCGCACCCCACGCGGCAGCGACGACGGCGTTGAGCGTTCCGCTCACGCCCGGACTCATCGTCCGGGCGGAGCCGCTCGCACCGCCGGTATGCACCCCGGTCACGGCCCACGCGACCACCGCGAGGAGGACCCCGACCACACCGATCAGCGCGAGCCTTCCGGATCCGCTCGCGAACGATCGCCGGAGCCTCATTCGTGAGATCGCCCCTCCTCCGCCGGCCGAGGTGCCGTCCGCATCTTCATGACACGTCGACGACGTCGTCAAGGAAGCTGAAGCCGACTAGGGACGGATGATGACGGTCGTTCCCATGGGCACGTCGATCAATTTCGCCATCAGCGGGTTGAACACGCGGATACACCCGTTCGACACGTCCTCGCCGGCAGTGTTCGGGTCCGATGTGCCATGGATCGCCATCCGGCCGCCGCCCGGCCAATCGGTGATCACCTTTGAGAACCCAGATAGGCCTACCGCGAAGTTCCCGTACGGACCCTGAACGTCCGCGTAGCCGACACGGGCCCAGACGAAGAAACGACCGGGCGTGGTGGGGGTCGAAGGCTTGCCGATGGCCACGCGGTAGCGCGCGATCGGTCGGCCCTCGTGGTAGCGCGTCAACGTGTGCTTCCGCAACCGGACGATGATGCGGTCACGAACGATGCTCGTGTCGACGCGTGCAGCCCGCAACCATCCTGTCGATCCGTTGGGTCGGTCCGGGAGGAGCACGTGTACCCAAGGGTCGCCTCGAACGTCGCGTTCTGCGATCACGGGCAACCAGAGGGGCTGACCCCAGTCGTTGACGGCGCGATAGGTCGCGCCGTTGCCGCGCTGCGAAGGTGTATCGAACACACGGAACAGGCCCCGCTTCGGGTGGACGACCACCCCTCCATGGACGCTTTCCTTCAGCGCCGCTGCAACGGGGTCCGGACCGGGTACCGCGAACGTCGGGACGGATGTCGCGGGAAGCTGAGGTGAAGCCGGTGCGCCGGAGCCGCACGCAGCCGACAGGACCGCAAGCAGCCCGATCGCGAGAACGCCGAGCCGTTGCATCCGTTCCCTCACGCCTCGCTCATGTCGGTGGGACGAGCGGCATCCGCCTGTGCGATGTCGCGACCTGGGGTTGTCAGTTCGTGGTCGCCGCGACGTTGACCAACCAGCTGATACCGAAACGGTCGGTGCACATGCCGAAGATGTCGCCCCAGGGTGCCTTCTCCAGCGGCATCGACACCGAACCCCCTTCGGCGAGCTTCTCGAAGTAGCCGCGGAGCTGTTTCTCATCGTCGCCGCTGAGCGACATCGAGAAGTTCGTGCCCGGCCGATACTCCATCTTGATCGGCGTGTCCGCCGCCATGAACCGGATGCCCTCCGAGCCTTCGAGGTCCGCGTGCATCACCAGATCGTTCTCGCTCGGATCCGACGCTGCGTGGTAGTCGGCGAACGTCGAGACGTTCAGCTTGCCGCCGAAGACTCCTTCGTAGAACTCCATAGCCTCGCGGGCGTTCCCCCGGAAGTTGAGGTACGGGTTGAGCGTGATACCCATCGGTCCCTCCTCGTGGTCGGTTCCTCGCGTCCAGCCTACTTAGACTGCTCGGCGTGGACCGATGGGCGACCTTCGATTGCTACGGCACGCTGATCGATTGGAACGCCGGGATCCGGGCTGCGCTCGCAGGGATCTGGCCGGACGACGACCCCGAGGCGTTGCTCGCCTCTTACCACGAGGCCGAGCCGAAGCTCGAGGCAGACGGGACGCGTTCGTACCGTGAGGTCCTGACGCGCGCGGTCGTCGACGTCGGGGCGGCCAGGGAGCTTGCCGTCCCGGACGGCGCCGGTGCCTCGCTGGCCGACTCCGTGCCGTCATGGCAGCCCTTCCCCGAGGTGCCCGCGTCGCTCGGTCGGCTCCGCGAGGATGGGTGGCGGCTCGCGATCCTCTCGAACACCGACGCGGACTACCTGGACGCCTCGCTCAGCTCGATCGGCGTTCCGGTGGACGAGCGGGTCGTCGCGTCCGACATCGGGTCCTACAAGCCGGCGTTCGCCCACTGGGAGACGTTCTTCCGGCGGACCGGCGCCGACCGCGCCGGCCACGTCCACGTGGCCGCCTCCTTGTTCCATGACGTCGAGCCCGCCGCGGCGCTCGGGCTCCCGTGCGTGTGGATCAACCGGCTCGGGGAGTCGAGCCCGATCCCGAGGGCTGCGGAGCTCCCCGACCTGTCGGCGCTGCCCGCGACGCTCGAGCGGCTCGTACCCGCGGGTTGATGGACCGTCGGGGGAAGAACGTGGGCGATCTGGGACCGACGTCGCGCTCGGCCGGTGACCGGGCTGCATGGCTCTCGGAGCTGCGCCGCGAGAACGAGCGGCAGGAGGATGCCGCCGACATCGAGAGCGAGCCGTACTGGGAGGAGATCGACGACGTCCACCGGACCTTCGTCGACCGGTTCCTCTCGATGCTCCCGCCCGGCGGATCGGTGCTCGACGCTGCCTGCGGCATCGGGAGGTACATCGGCACGATCCTCGGGAGCGGACGGCCGGCGACGGCCGTCGACGCTTCCGGCTCCTACCTCGCCGTGGTTGGGGAGAGCTGGCCCGACGCCACGATCGAGAAGCACGACCTGCAGGAGCTTCCGTACCGCGATCGGTTCGACGGCGTGATGTGCGTTGATGCGATGGAGTTCATTCCCCCCGAGGATTGGCCCGAGGTGCTCGAGCGTTTCCGAGATGCCCTCCATCGGACGGGGTGGCTCTACCTCACTGTGGAGCTGGTGCCGATCGAACAGGTCCGCTCCCTGCACGATGCCGCTCGCGACGCTGGATTGCCGGTCGTCGAGGGTGAAGTGATGTGGGACGTGTCGGAGGACTCACCCGGGTTCTACCACTACTACCCGAGCCTCGGGCAGGTCCGCGCGTGGCTCGGGGAGGCGGGGTTCGACGTCGTGGACGAGGCGGAGGGTCCGTGGCACGACGGCGCGTACGCCTACCACCACGTGCTCGCGCGGACCTCGTGACCTGGACCGATCGAGGTGGGCAGACCTCAGCGCGGCTAGGACGGCGTCAAGGGCAACCGGAGCGATGATCGCCTGGGTCGGCGCGGCATACATCGTGCCCGAGACCCCCCCGGATCGTGTCGTTGCCCGAGACCTTGTCGGTCGCGTCCAACCGATCGTCTCCACGGCCACCGGAGAGCAGATCGACCCCCGTATCGGGGAAGACGCCTTGCGCGACATCGATCGTGTCCAAGATGACGTCGGCGCCCGCACCGCCGCGCAGGATGTCGTCCCCACGTCCCCCGATCATCCGGTCGCGCCCACCACGACTTCGGATGACGTCATCGTCGTTCCCCCCGTCGATGTGGTTCCGGCGCCGGTCGCCGACGAACACATCGGCGAACCCCGATCCGTCGAGGTCCTCGATGGAAAGGAGGGTGTCGTGACCCTCCCCGTTCGCTCGATGGTGGACCAAGCTGGCACGGACACCGTGCATCGCCGCGAAGAACGACACCTCGTCTCTCCCAGGGCCACCTGCGAGGACGTCGGCTCCCGCGCCACCCGCCATGCGGTCGTCGCCCCGCTCACCGTCCACCGTGTCGTCGCCGCCCTCGCCCAGGAGGAAGTCGCGATCGCCCCCGCCGGAGATCGTGTCGGATCCGGAACCGCCGTTGATCGCGTCCCGGTCACCGCGTCCGTCGATCGCGTCGTTGCCCTTCCCGCCGCAGAGGAGATCACGTCCACCGAGACCGATGATCACATCGTCTCCGTCGCCCCCGACCACCACGTCTTTGCCGGGCGTCCCCACCAAGACGTTGGGACCGCTCGTGCCAACCAAGGTCGCCGTGACGCCGAGACAGAGCGGGTCGGGCGCGGCCTTGCTTGCAACGGGCAGGAAGACCGGAAGGCATGTGACGCTGCAGATCGCGCCGACGCAGACGCTCCGCACCAACGTCGACCTCGGCTGCACGCGCACGTTCCCGCCCCCGATGCGCTCGCCTGCTCGGGCCGAACCTACCGCATCCCGCCGTGAGCTGCGCTCGCGTTCCGGATCATCCCTGGGTACGTTGCGCCGGTGGAGGACGACGCTCCGTTGTCGGCGAACGCGCCACGACCACTGCCTCCAAGGCCAGACGCGCCGCCGCGGAACTCGAAAGCCGTGGTTGCGACCGTGGTCGGCGCCCTGAGCGTCGTGCTGTTCTTCCCGTTCGGCCCCGTCCTCGGGCCGATCGCGATCGTGATGGGGA
>DATAEV010000318.1:0-2938 GCA_036257875.1 Actinomycetota bacterium
CAGCGCGCGTTCGCGGCGAACGCATCGCATCAACTCAGGACCCCGCTCACCGGGATGAAGCTCCGCTTGGAATCAGCGATCGCAGACACGGACGACGAGGACGTCCGCTCGGAACTGGTCGAGACGGAAGCGGAGGTCGACCGACTCTCCGCGATCGTCGACCGACTGCTGACGACGGCTTCGCGGGCCGAGGCGAAGCCGACCGACGTCATCGACCTTGCCCACGTCGCGACGCAGGCGGTCGAGCGGTGGGATGCGCACGCGCGCGAGGCGCAGACCGATCTGGTCGCTGACGTGGGGGCGGCGCCCGCGATGGTCGACGGCAGGGACGTCGAGCAGATCATCGATAACCTGCTGGATAACGCGATCGCCTACGCGCCGGGCCGGGTGGAGGTCAGCACGGGCCTCGCAGAGGGGCGCGCCTTCGTGGCCGTTCGGGATCACGGACCAGGGATCGCCGAGCCAGACTTCCCTCACATCACCGAGCGCTTCTACCGCGGCGACGGCCCCCAGGTCCCGGGCTCGGGGCTTGGCCTCGCGATCGTTCAAGAACTCGCCAAGCAGGCGAACGGAGCTGTCGTGATCACGCAGCCCACCGGCGGGGGAACGCGCATCGAAGTCCGGTACCCGTCGGCTCTCTTAACCGCGCCTTAGCGCGGAGCTCGCTACCGTCCGGTGCATGGTCCGTCGGGTGTTCCTTGCGATGGGGTGGAGCATCGCGGGCGTCGCGGTCGCAGCCTCGCTGGTGGCGGGCGCGTTCGCGGTCTCGGGCACGCGGCTGACGGAGCCGGCTGTGCCGATCCGCGTCTCCGTGCCGGTGCTCGTCCCCGAGGGAGGAGGCGCCGCGGGGGCCGTCACGGAGGACCCGAGCACTCGCCCATCCTCGACCTCGGCCACGCTCCGTCCCGACGACAGCCGATCCGGTTCGGGGCCGACCGGCTCTTCCGAACCGGCCCGCGAGTCGGACCTCGAGACGCGCGGCGCCGGCGACGACTGAGCGGCCCTGGCAGGCCGCAGCCCGACCGTGAGTCCGCGGAGGATGAGCAGGAAGACGACGACGCTCGCGCTGAGCAAGTACATCAGGAACATCCAACGGCGGGTCGCATCCGCGCCGGCGAAGATGCCGTGCAGCATCGCGAGGATGAACATCGGCACGGCCGCGCCATGCAGGGCTCGCCACACCTTCGGGGAGTAGTGCCGTCGGACCCACGACGACACCAGCACCAGCACGGTGCCGTACATGCCGATGACGCCGAGCGCGACCGCAACCGGCCGGTAGGAGCTTGCGCCCGGAACGAGAACCTCCTTGGGACCGAAGTGCGTGTAGGTATCCAGCAACAGCCCACCGATGTGGACCGAGAGCAACACCAGACCGACCGTGGACAAGAACTGGTGGATCGAGATCGAGCTGGCCTTCGCGAACCGCTTGCCGAACGGCCCAGAGGTGGCCACCAGCCCGAACGCCACCGATGCGAACAGGACGACGTACGCGCCGATGCCCGCGGCCCGAAGGACGATCCACGTCGTCATGCGGCCGCCTCGAGGTTCATGACGACCTCGCCCGAGGCGAGGATGAGGACGCCAGCGACATGCTCGAGCGCCGGGATCCCCTCGAGGGTGGCGCGCTTCGACGCCACCTCGGCGGCGGCGCAGGTCGGTTCCCACACCGTCGCCTGCGCGACGGGCGTTCGTGCGGGGAGTCCGACGCGTGGGTCGATCAGGTGATGCTGCTCCGGACCCCACCGGCGTTGCGTTACGGAGGTCGTCGCGAGCGCGCCTCCTTCGATCCGGATCACGCAGACGCTGTCGCTGCGATCGTTCGGCTCCTCGACGGCGATCTCCATCGGAGGTGCATCTCCCGCCGCACGCAGGTCGCCCCCGGCGTTGACGAGCACCCACGTGAGCCCGAGCGGGACGGCGGCCTCCGCCGCAACGTCCGCCGTCCACCCCTTGGCGAGGCCGCCGAGGTCGATCCCGACGCCTTCGGGAATTCGGACATGACGATCACGGGTCTCGATCTCCGTCCAGCGGCCGCACGGAACCGGCGCGGGCATCGTCATCACGGCGCCGCGATCGATCTCGGACCAGTCGCGGTCGTACCCTGCCGCGGTCAACGCGGCGAGGACCGTGGGATCGAACAACCCACCCGTCGCCGCGGCGCCGTCCAGCGCCAAGCCGACGACCTCGGCGAACGACCTCGAGACCTCCATCCACGCGCCGCCCGAGCGGTTCACGGTGGAGAGCTCGCTGTCCTCGCGGAACCGTGAGAAGCGTTCTTCCTCTCGCGCGAAGATCCCAACGATCGCCTGGAAGGCCTCGTTGAACCGGCCCGATCCAACCTCGTCCGCGATCACCTTCACCTCGGTGCCCATGGCGCGAAAAGACCCCTTCACGGCCGTCATGGCGGTGGGGCCGATCCGCCCGTCGTGGTAACCGGCGCCGGAGCCGAGCCGCCTGCAGACGTCCCACCGCCCACGTACACGACCCGTTGGGGGATCGCCGGCGTTCGAGGGGAGACGAGGATCACGCGGCGGATTGTCTTCTTCACGATCACCGGGCGTCCGGCGGATGCAGCCGACGTCGTCGCGACCTTCGGCTGTGCCGCCAGCGCGCCGAGCGGCGCGAACAGCGCCGTTCCACCGGCGATCCACGCCCAGGCACGGAGCATGCGTTTGGAGAGCCGCGGTCGCCGGCCGGACCCGTGAGCGGGCGCGCGAACCTCAGTCATCGCCGAAGCTCGAGCCGCTCGACCGGCCCGACGATCCGAACGAGCCGTCGTCCGAACCATCAGCCGTTGCTTCGCTCTCGAAGCTGTCGTCGGATGAGCCGGCGCTCACGACCGAGCCGCTCGCCGAGCTTGGGGACAGGTGGATCACTCGGACGCCGCCGGTTGGCGGTGTGTTCGCCTTGCGGTGAACGGTGACCGTCTCGATCTGAT
>DATAEV010000319.1:0-7121 GCA_036257875.1 Actinomycetota bacterium
GAGCCAGCGCGTGAGACCCTCGAGGGCGGTGGTCTTCCCTGCTCCGTCCCCTCCGACGATGCCGATCAACACCCCTCCCCCGGCGAGCCGATGCGCGACGGGCCCGCGCCGGAACACCTTGCGCCGAGCGAAGGTGCGGAAACGTCGCCACATCCTCAAGGAGGTGTCGGCGGCGCGTGGCCGGCGAGCCCATACGACGAGCTCCGCTTGCAGCCTGCTGGCGGTGCGGATGCGAGACCACAATGAGGCGCCCGGCTGCACGGAACGCAAGCACCGGTCCCAGAGCTCGGGACGGACGAAGGGGATATGCCGGCCCAGCAGGGCCCAGACGTCCGCGAGATCCACCCGCGCAACCAAGTCGTCGAGCTCGCGTCGCTCGCTCTTCGACAACGACGATTGGAACGTCAGGAAGGCGTCCCAGGTGCAGTGCTTGATCACCATGCGGATCAGGAAGAGCCCCAGCTCGAACTCAGGAGCTGGAACCAGGAACGGCGCCACGGTCCGGGGCGATGCCAGATAGGCGGCCTCGATCGGCAGGTGGTAGTTCTTCGTCATGTCATCGCCGATGACGAGCTGATAGTGCGCGTGGATGTGGACGAAGTGTCCGGATGTCCGGTCGACCCCGTAGGAGTGATAGACGCCCGGCAGCTCTTTCCACCGTGGCAGCTGCGCGTCTCTGAACCCAAGATCTCGGAGGATCCCCTCGAATCGACGGGCGTCCGAGCGAAGGACGAGCAGATCCAGATCATTCTCCCCGCTGGCCGATCGATCGAGGGACTCGTTGCTTTTCCAGTGGCAGTAGCCGACCCCTGCCTCCTCCAAAGCGCGACAGAGGGTCGAGACGAGCTCGAGCGCGCGTCCCTGAGTATCGATCTCCCCCAGCGCCGTGCTGTCGCCAGCTGTGACCGATCGATCGATGCCCGCCACGTCACCCGCATGCATCGCGCTATCCCCGGCTGGACCGATATCGGAGGCGTCGGAACGAGGCTGATGCAGGGCCACCGATGGACGAGATGGCACCCGGTTTCGTTCCCAATGACATGTACGCTCCACGGACTCGGGGTCTTGTCAGCAGGCTATGCGCGCTCACCGCCGGCAACACCGGCACGATGACGTAGCGACCCTACGACGTTCGCACGATGGTGCCGCTCCGTGAGCGCACTACCTTGACGGTTCCAACCCGGGGCACCGTAGACGCGAGGAGCACCTATCTACGCCGAGAACCCGAAACGGGATCATGACCGGATGACTACCGCACCTAGGGAGCTCCACCCGACCCCCTCTGAGGGAACGGTCGACATCCGCGAATTCATGAGCAAGATCGGCCGCCACAAGTGGCTGGTCCTCGTGGTGGCAGCGTCGGTGACGCTCCTCGTCGCGATCTATTCCTACTCGCGCCCGAGCGTCTACCAGTCGACCGCGCAATTCCTGGTTCGCCCGACCCTCGTGCAGCCGCTCCAGCCGAACCCCTTCGATACGGTGAGCATGCCGAACGAGAAGCAACTGGTCACGACTGCACAGGTCGCGGAGATCGCCCGCGGCACCATCGGAGGTTCCCTCCAGGATGTCCTCGACGGTGTCTCTGTAAGCAATCCCGACAGCACTCAGATCCTCGAGATCTCGTACTCGGCCCATACCCCTAAGGACGCGCAAGCGGGCGCACAGGCCTTCGCCGACGCGTACCACGACTTCAAGCAGCAGCAAGCGATCGCCACCATCACGACGTACTCGGACACGTACAAGAAGCAGATCGATGCAATCGACGCCGAGATCGCGGATCTCGACCAGCAGATGTCGGGATTAGACCCGGCGTCCCCCGAGCACCTGACGGATGCGGAACGCCGGAATACCCTCGATACGACTCGACTCAACGTGCAGAATCAGCTCTACCAGATTGCCACCCTCAGCAGCGATCCCGGGCAGGTGGTCGAGCCCGCGCAGCTTCCAACATCACCGGTCAGCCCGAAGCACAAGCTGGATCTGGCGCTCGGCTTCCTCCTGGGGCTGATCCTCGGCGTGGTCCTCGCATCGCTCCGCGACCAGGCGCGGGACCGCATCCAAGCTCCGCCCCTCGTCGCCAGGTCCCTCGATGCTCCGATCCTAGGCTCCATCCCCCGCACGCACCGGCTCCTCGTCGGAACCGCCCACCTCGCGTCCGTGGACGAACCGCATGGTCAGGCCGCGGAGGCGTATCGGACGCTGAGGACCAACCTCCTCGCGGTCTGTCGGGAATCGAAAGCGAAGACGATCCTCATCACGAGCGCCCGGCAAGGCGAGGGGAAGACGAGCACGGCAGCCAACCTCGCCGTCGCGCTGGCGCAGGCAGGCAGGTCGGTGGTGCTCATCTCGGGGGATCTTCGGAACCCGCGGGTCCACGCCGTGTTCGGGATCGGCAACGAGCAGGGCCTCGGGCAAGTGTTGGAGGGGACGCTTCCGCTCGATGAAGCGATGGTCGAAACGGATCTCCCCGACCTGCGCATCTTGCCCAGCGGACCCGTTGACGCGGTCGACGAGCCCGTCGAGCTCCTGCAGTCCGATCGCATGGCCGAGGTGCTCCAGGAATGCTGTCGATCGGATTTCGTGGTCGTCGATGGTCCGCCCATCTTCCCGGTCGCCGACAGCCTGGTGCTTGCAGACCTGGTCGACGGCGTCCTCTTCGTGACGGACGCGCAGTCCAGCACCCAAGCGAGCGTCGCCCAATCCCGCCGTCAGATCCATCAGGTCGGCGGACGCATCCTCGGCGGGATCCTCAACCGCGTGCCCACCGCCTGGAGCGCGAACGGGTACGACGCCGATCATCGCTGGCGTGGTCTGCTCGATCGGCACGTGCTCAGGAGGAACGGCTCGGCTCTGGACGGGATCCCGGAGGATGCCGGGGCACCCGCGAACAACTGAGTCGCGAGCGCGTGCGTCAGGCGCCGGTCCGGATACGTCGATGGGCGTAGGCAACGTACGGCCCCCGCCGGTCGGCCCTGCTTCTCGGTCCACATAATCTGGCGGCAGAGGGAGGAGTTGCTGTGAAGGTCGCGGTGATCGGAACCGGCCACGTTGGATTGGTCACGTGCGTGACCTTCGCCAACATCGGGCACGACGTCGTCGGGACGGACGTGGACTCCGAGAAGATCGAGCTCCTCACCAGAGGCGTCAGTCCCTTCTACGAGCCCGGGCTCGAGGAAGCGATCAAGACCGAGACCTCATCCGGTCGATTGCGGTTCACCCTCGATGCGGCGGGCGCCCTCGCGGACTCGGAGGTCGTGTTCATCTGTGTAGGCACACCTGCCCGCGCCGACGGCGAGGCGAACCTCGTGGCGATGGAGCAAACCGCGAGCCAGATCGCCCGCCACGCGCACGACGACGTCGTCGTCGTGGAGAAGTCGACGGTCCCGGCCGGGACGGCAGATCGGGTCCGGACCACCCTCCAACGGGAGGGGAACGGCCTCCGGTTCCATCTGGCCTCCAACCCCGAGTTCCTTCGAGAAGGGATGGCCATCCACGATGCCCTCGAACCTGACCGGATCGTGGTCGGCGTCGAGTCCGCCCGGGGCCTCGATGTCCTGCGCCGCCTCTACGCTCCCCTGCTCGAGGCCGGCGCTCCGCTGATCGTGACGGACATCCGGACCGCCGAGCTGGCGAAGCATGCCAGCAACGCGTTCCTCGCGCTCAAGATCTCGTTCGCGAACGCGTTGGCTCGGGTGTGCGAGCACGCCGGCGCCGACGTCACCACGGTCGCAGACATCATGGGAGCGGATCCCCGTATCGGACGTGCCTTCCTCAACGCGGGTCTCGGGTACGGTGGCTACTGCTTCCCCAAGGACGTCGCCGCTCTCAAACATCTGTCGGAGCGCTTCGGGTATCCCTTCCCCTTGCTGAGCGAGGTCGAGCGGCTGAACGAGGAAGCCGTCGAAGCGGTCGCCGCGAAGCTGCGGGAGGCGCTCTGGAACCTCGAAGGCAAGCGGATCGCGATCCTGGGGCTGGCATTCAAGCCCGACACGGACGACGTTCGCTTCTCGCCCGCTCTTTCACTCGCTCGGCTGCTCTTGGCTTCCGGTGCACAGGTGGTCGGCTGTGATCCTCGGGCGGCCGGCGGAGCGAAGGACGAGCTGCCCGAGCTCGAACTCGCGAACGACGTCTACGAGGCCGCCACGGGGGCCCACGCGCTCGTGATCGGCACGGAATGGCCGGAGTTCCGTGGGTTGGAGCTTCCCCACCTCCGCGAGGTCATGACGTACCCGTTGATCGTCGACGGGAGGAACCTGCTCGACCCGGCAGATCTCGTCGGCTCGGGCTTCTGGTACTACCCCACGGGACGTCCGCCCGTGATCCCTGAGACGTCGGGACCGGAGGGCGGTTCCGGTGACGGCAGCCGGCGCGCTCCGGCGCCGCGCGAGCCAACGCCACTGCGGTGAAGGCCGGCCGCGCCGTCGTCACGGGGGGAGCCGGATTCGTCGGCTCTCACCTGTGCGATCGCCTCTTGGCGGAAGGTTGGACCGTCGTGTGCATGGATTCGCTCCTGACTGGCAACCGAGACAACCTCGCAACATCGATGGGGGCCGGTCGATTCAGCTTCGTGGAGGCTGACGTCACGACCGAGCTGGACGTCGAAGGCGACGTCGACTGGGTCTTCCATCTCGCTTCTCCAGCTTCGCCCCGTGACTATGGGGAGCATCCGATCGCCACGCTGAAGGTCGGGGCGCTCGGAAGCCTCAATGGCTTGGACCTGGCGCAACGCAAGGGCGCGGGGTTCTTCCTCGCGTCCACCTCAGAGGTCTACGGCGACCCTCAGATCCACCCACAACCGGAGAGCTACTGGGGCAACGTGAATCCGATCGGGCCGCGCTCGGTCTACGACGAGGCCAAGCGCTTCGCGGAGGCCGCGACCATGGCCTATCACCGCGTCCACGCCCTCCCGGTGCGGATCATCAGGATCTTCAACACGTACGGGCCCCGCATGCGGAGGCACGACGGGCGCGCGGTGCCGAACTTCATCCATCAGGCACTCACCGGCCAACCGATCACGGTCTACGGCGATGGGTCACAGACCCGTTCGCTCTGCTACGTCGACGACCTCATCGAAGGGATCTGGCGCGTGCTGCAAGCCGACCTCACGGGACCGATCAACCTCGGAAGCACCGAAGAGGTCTCCGTGCGGCACCTCGCGGAACTCATCCGCTCTCTGGCCAACAGCCCATCCGAGCTCGTCTTCGAAGAGCGACCCGTCGACGACCCGGAGGTCAGGCGCCCCGACACGACCCTCGCGCGGGAGTTCCTAGGTTGGCAGCCTCTGGTCTCGCTCCACGACGGGCTCCAGAAGACCTTGGATGCGCTGCGAGATGCGTCGGAGGTCCGGGCGTCGACACCGGAACGATGATGAGCGGATCCGCGGGGACCGCTACCGGTGCCCTTCGTTGGTGGCCGCGACGACGTGCAAGCCGTCTGATCTGACCAGGTTGGCGAGGAGACCGCTCTGCATCACGAAGGCGGCAGCCTCGAGCCGCGAATGCACCTCGAGTTTGCCCAAGATGTTCTGGATGTGCGTCCTCGCGGTTTGCGGGCTGATGACGAGGGACCGAGCGATCGAGTCGTTGTCCGAGCCTTGGGCGAGCAGCGCCAAGACCTCTCGCTCTCGGGTCGTCAAACGAGCGATCCTCTCGAAGCCCCGATCTTGGTCGCGCTTGCGGCGCAGCAGGTCGCTGAGCAACGGACCGAGCATCCCGGGCGGCACGAGCGTGTCGCCGTGGTGGACCGCCTTCGTAGCTTGGATCAGCTCCGCGAGCGGAGACTCCCTCGTCAGGTACCCACTGGCGCCGGCGTCGAGGACCTCGATCAAGCTCCGGTAATCCTCCCGCGCGCTGAGCACCAAGACCTGGCACTCGGGTACACGAGCCTTGATGGTGGCGGTCGTTCGGGCGCCGTCCGACATCGGGAGATCCACGTCGAGGATCGCCACGTGGGGCAAGGAGCGCTCCGCCTCTGAGACGGCCTCCAGACCGTCCCGCGCCTCGGCGACGACGTGGATCTCGGCTTCGCTTTCGAGGACCGCCCGCATCGCCTCACGGAACAGCGCGTGTCGGTCGGCCAAGAGGACCCGGATGCGGTCCGGTCGTTGCGTCAAAGCACCCTCTCCCTACGTCAGCCCCTACGTCAGCGTTCGCTGGACGAGCCTGACGTTACCGACCACCCGCAGCCGCGGCACGCACCGGAAACCGTATCGGACGTACGGCGTTCGCATGAGGGCCGTAATGCCGATGGAGGAGCCGGCCGGGGTGGACCTCAACCAGCCGCCGCGTTCGGGGAGCCGGGGTCGTAGGGGGCGGTCGCGCTCGAGGGCAGCGGCACGAGGTGATGACGGACGGCCATGGTCGCGGCCTCGAGGCGCGAGTGCACCTGGAGCTTGGTCAGGATGCTCTGAACATGGGTTCGGACGGTATTGCGGCTGATGCCTAGTCGGCGCGCGATCGTGCCTCCGTCGGCCCCCTCCACGAGGAGGCTGAGAACCTCCCGCTCGCGCGTGGTGAGCTGAGCGACGAGCAGAGAGATGCCGTCGGAGGTGCCACGACGATGACCCGCTGAGACCAGCCGATGGGGAAGGATCACCTGGCCTTCGACGACAGCTTCCATCGAGCTGATGAACCTGCCCACGGGCGTGTCCTTCGTGAGGTACCCGCAGAATCCAGCCTCGAGAGCGTCATCGACCGCTCTCCCGTCGTCGAGCGCCGTGACGGCCACCAGTTTGGTCTCGGGCCAGCGCTCCAGGATCTCCCGTCCCACCGCGAGGCCGCTCCGGTCGGGAAGGCCGATGTCCATCAGGACGACATCGGCGTGCTCTGTTTCGAGGAATGCGATCGCGTCACGCCCGTTCGTAACGGACGCACCCACGCCCATCCCGGCGTCGCGGAGCGCCGCACCGATCGCCTCAGCGAACAGGACATGATCATCGACGATCAGGACGCGAATCGTGGCGCCTCCCTTCGATCGACGGGTAGGACCATCTGGAAGTCTGCACCGGGAGATCCCGGGTCCACCCAGATCATCCCTCCGTGCGCTTCGACGACTCGACGGGTGATGAAGAGCCCGAGACCGCTGCCGCGTCCTCGTCGGGAACCTGCTTCGCCTCGGACGAA
>DATAEV010000009.1:0-33688 GCA_036257875.1 Actinomycetota bacterium
GGGATCCCCTGGTTGTCGGTCGGCTGGAACGCGGCCGGCCTCTCGCTCACCGGCAACGAGCTGAGTCCCAACGATGAGCGCGTCGGGATCAGCCGGAGCCATCAGGTCCTGGAGATGATGCGTGCGAGCTCCCTCGATCAGATGATCGCCGTGGCCCTGCGGACCGACCGCGCGTCGAGCTACAACAACGTGCTCACCTCGTCCGACGGCGGCGTGGCGAACGTCGAGGGCAGCGCCACGGATGCGGAGATCACGGGTCTCGATGCGCGCGGGCATCTCGCGCACACGAACAACTACGTCTGCGATCGGATGCTCCCGTTCGAAGGCGACACCGAGTACGCACCGCTCTCGCAGGTCCGCTACGAGCGGGCGCGCGAGCTGCTCACCGCCGAACCGGCCGCCTCGCTCACGATGGAGCGGCTCCGCGAGCTGCTCTCGGATCACGACACGAAGCCACAATCGCTCTGCAAGCACCCCGAGTTCGGTACGCCGACGTCCAAGACCGTGTTCTGGTGCGTGGCCGATGTCACCGACGGGCGCATCCGGTTCGGACGCGGCAACCCCTGCGATTCGGTTGCCCAGGAATATCTGTTCGAGTCGTACGCGGGTCGCGAAGCGGCCGCCTGAGCCGGCCCAGGCTCCTCAGCCCGACGACGCGGCGATCGCAGCGATCGTCGTGGCGTCACCGCTCTCGCCCGCCAGGTCACCGACGGACCGGCCGTCGTCGGCGACCGCGCTCGGATCGGCGCCGTGAGCGAGCAGGAGCTCGACCGTCCGCGCATCGCCGTTGTGCGCGGCGGAATGCAGCGGCGTCCAGCCTCCCCGCTGGACGGCGTCCGGGTCCGCACCGGCTTCGAGGAGCAGCGCGACGACGGTCGCGTGCCGGGCGCTCGCCGCCGCGTTGAGCGGCGTGCCGGTCATCCATCCCGTGCCCCCCGCGTCCGGATCCGCGCCGCGCGCCAGCAACAGGCGGACGGCGTCGTCCTGCCCGAAGAACGCGGCGAGGTGCAACGCCGTGAACCCGTCGCCGCTCCGGCGTTCCGTCAGGTCCGGGTCGTCGGCGAGGAGGACGGCGAGCCGGTCGAGATCGCCGAACGTCGCGGCCTCGAAGGCATCGAGCGAGGCGACCCGAGCCTTGACGGCTTCGACGAGCGCGCGGTCGCGGCGATACCGGGCGCGGAGCAACGCGGACACACCCTCGTGATCCCGCGTCATCGCGAGGGACGGGTCCGCGTCGAGCGTCGCCCGGACGCGATCGACGTCCCCGGCATCGATCGCCGCGAACAGGTCTTTGGATGCGCTTGCGATGGGGCCACCTTCTCACTATCGTCTCTATTTGCTTAGGCTAAGCAAATACAACAGCTATGGCGGCGAGGCGAACTTCCCCAGCGCGAGAGGTGGAGGCCGTCGCCGAGAAGCTCCACTCGGCGGCCCTGGTCCTGTTGCGTCGCCTGCGCACGGAGGGCGATGCCCGCGGCATCTCCCCTCCCCGCCTGGCAGCCCTCTCGGTCGTCGTCGACACCGGTCCGATCGGGATCGGCTCCCTGGCGGCGACCGAGGGGGTGTCGGCCCCCACGATGTCGAGGCTCGTCGACGGCTTGGAGCGGGACGGCCTGGTGCGACGAATGACCGATCCCGACGATGCCCGCGGTGTCCTGGTGCGGGCGACCGTCCGAGGACGACGGATCCGCACCGAAGGGAGGCGGCACCGCATCCGGACCCTCGCCGCCGATCTCCAGCGGCTCTCGCGCGAGGAGTTGGACGCGATCCGCGTCGGCGCCGAGTTGATCGAACGGGTCGGCGCCGGCCGCGAGCCTCAGGGAAGGTCCGGGCGCCCCGGGTAGGTGGGGAACGAAGGTGGCACCACGGCTGGACGCCGCCGCCCTCGGAGGAACAGGAGCGCGACCACCGCGCCGAAGCCGAACCCACCGACGTGTGCCCAGTACGCGACGCCGCTGTTCACCTGCGCCGCCAGCCCCGAGACCCCCTGGAAGAGCTGGAGCACGAACCACAGCCCGAGGACGACCGTGGCGGGCAGTTCGATCACGGTGATCAGGAAGAAGAAGACGGCCGTCAGGATCCGCGCCCTCGGGTAGAGCACGATGTAGGCACCGAGCACCGCGGCGATCGCCCCCGAGGCGCCGACGTTGGGGATCGTCGAGTTCGGTCCCAGGACGAACTGGAGCGCACCCGCCGCCACCCCACCGATCAGGTAGAACGCCAGGTACCCGAGCTTCCCGAGCGCATCCTCGACGTTGTCGCCGAAGATCCAGAGGAACAGCATGTTGCCGCCCAGGTGCAGCCACCCCGCGTGCAGGAACATCGCGGTGACGATCGAGAGCCAGATGCTCTTGCCGGGACACTCCCGTCCGAGGTAGCCCTGGAGCTGCCCCGCGTCGGTGACCGTGACGCTGTAGTCCTTCGCGATCTCGATCCGACCGTCGGCGCCGCTGCGGGCGAGCGGCACCTGGTGGGCAAGCTCGTACGGGATCTGCCCGTGACACCAGAAGAAGGTTTGTTGCGCCAGCTCCGCGTCCGCCTCGTGGCGGAGGGTGGGCTGCCAGAAGAGGAACGCGATCACGTTGGCCGCGATCAACCCGACCGTGACGAGGGGGATCCGTTGGCGACGCGTTGAATCGCGGATCGGGAGCATCGCTCAGACCCGGACGCGCGCGCCGTCTTTCCAGACGGCGCGCGCGTCCCGCAGCGCCGTCGGATCCTCGATCGGATCCGTGTCGTAGAGCACCAGGTCCGCGCGCATCCCCGGCGCGACCCGCCCGACGTCCGGCATGCGGAGCGCCTCGGCTCCGTTCGCGGTCGCGGCGACCATCGCCTTGAGCGGCTCCATGCCCCACCCGATCATCGCGATCACTTCGTTCGGGGCGTTGCCGTGCGGGTTGAATGGCGTCCCGGCGTCGGTCGAGCAGATGTGCCGCACCCCGGCACGGATCGCTCGCCGGTGACCGGCCTTCGCCTCCTCGACCAACGCTTTCGCCTTCGTGACCGCATAGGCCGGCGCTTTGCCCTCGTTCCCGGCGATCCCCATCAACGCGCTGATCGTCGGACCGCGGAAGGTCCCTCGCGCGGCCATCTCCTTGGCGATCCGGGGCGTGACCTGCACGCAATGCTCGACGGTGTCGACCCCCGCGAGGACGGCCCGCAGGATCCCCTCGGCCCCGATCGCGTGCGCCGCGACGCCGCGATCCCACGAGTGCGCCTCATCGATAGCTGACGTGAGCTCGTCCATCGTGAAGGCCGTGAACGTCGCACCGATCCCCGGGGTGAGCACGCCTCCCGTCGCGATCAACTTGATCGCGAGCGCCCCCGCGCGGATCTCTTCGCGGACGGCGCTTCGGACCGCGTCGGCGCCGTCCACCTCTCGCGCGATCCCGATGTTGTGGCCGTGCCCCCCCGTGATCGTCAGCGCCGAACCTGCCGGGATCACGCGAGGGCCGGCCACGGTGCCCGCTTCGATCGATCGGGCAAGCTCGATGATCCCGACCCCCCCGAGATCCCGGACGGTCGTGACCCCGTTCGCCAGATGCTTGCGCGCGTTGACCGTCCCCTTGATCGCTCCGAGCGCGGGGGTCAGCCCGACGGCCTCCTGCGCGAAATCGGCGCCGCCGTCGAAGCACAGATGGACATGGCAATCGATCAACCCCGGCGTCAGCGATCGACCGGGACCGGCCATCTCCCGAGCGGCGCGCGCTTCCCGCGGGGCCCGCGCGTGCGGACCCACCCAAGCGATGCGGTCGCGGTCCACGAGGACCCCATGGTGCGGTCGCACCCGTGCCCCGTCGAACAGCGTGACGTCGGCGAAGTAGGAGCTCGCCATCTCACCCCACCCACGGCGGAACGATCTCCGAACCGTCCTCGAGGATCAGCTTCGTGCCGCCCGGCATCGCGACGGTGATCGTCGCGCCGTCGGCGCCGGCTTCCAGGTGATGCCACGCGCCGGTCGGCACCACGACGGAGTCCCCCACCCCGACCACGGACCGCTCATCGCCGACCTGGATGGTTCCACCGCCCCGATCGACCGTGAACACGTCGATGTGGTCGTGGCGATGTCGCGGGAGCGCGCCGCCCGGCGGCAGCTCCGTCCGGAACAGCGCGACCTCGCTCGCACCGCGAGCCGGCGCGGCCAGACTGGTGATCGTGTTGCCGTTCGACTCGTGGGTCGGATGGTGATCGGCGCGCTCGATCGACATGGGGCGGGCTCCTTCGGAGGGGTTGCGGCGCATCATCCCACTGCCGGCTCGGCCGCGTCTCCGTGTAGGCTGACGTTCCCGAGAGGCCAGGAGGTAGCGCGATGTTGGTCGGCGACATCATGCGGTCGGACGTGAAGACGGCCGAGGCCGAGGACACGTTCGCGGATGTGGCCAAGATCATGCGCTCCAACGGGATCTCGTCGGTCATCGTCCTCGAGAAGGGCAGCAAGCTTGCCGGGATCGTGACCGAGCGCGACGTGGTGACGCTCGTCGCGGCGGGCGGGGATCCCCAGTCCGTGACGGTCGCGCAGGGCATGACGCGGCGACACCTCGAGACGATAGGGCCGAAGGCGGACATCGGCGAGGCAGCCGACCGGATGGTGTCCCTCAACATCCGACACCTGCCGGTGGTCGAGCGCGGCAAGGTCGTCGGCATCATCTCGATCCGCGACCTGACGAAATGGGCCGCCGAGGAGCTCTCGACCGGCCACGAGCTGCCCGACATCGAACGTTCGCAGAAGGCTCTGCGCGCCGCGAGCGAGCTGCAGAAGCAACGCCAGCTGAGCTGAGCGACCGTCACGATCCCGCGGATCGCCGGAAGGCGTCCCGCGGATGCTCGAGCGAACCGAGCTGCGCCAGATCCCGAGGGAACAGCAGGGCGACGGTCCAGTCGAGCGCGATCCGCACCTTCCGGCCGAGCGTCGGCATGTAGAACAGGTGATACGTGCGATGCAGGAACCACGCCGGGAAGCCTCGGATGCGCACGCCGAGCGGATCGGCGACCCCCTGATAATGACCGAGCGAGCAGAGCATCCCCTTGTTCCGGTACCGGAACGGTTGCAGGGGCCGGCCGTCCAGATCGGCGGCGATGTTCTCCGCGAGGCGCTTGGCCTGGCGCAGGGCATGCTGGGCCGTGGGCGGCGAAGAGCCGGAGGGCTCGTCGGGGTCGGGGACCGCAGCGACATCCCCCGCTGCCCAGAGCCCGTCGATGCCTTCGACGCGAAGCGTCCGGTCGACCCGGACACGCCCCCGGCCGTCGACGGGGAGACCGCTCGCCGAGGCCAGCGGCGACGCCCGCACCCCGGCCGTCCACACGACCGTTCCGGCCGCGATCGAGGACCCATCGTTGAGACGAACGAGACCGTCTTCTATCGAGACCAGTTTCGTCTCCGTCCGGATCTCGATGCCGCGCTCGCGGAGCCGGTCGGCCGCGTAGGTCGCCAGTGGGGGATCGAGCTCGGGCAAGATCCTGTCCGAAGCCTCGACCATGACCCAGCGCATGTCGGCCGCCATCCCGCTGGGGTAGGGAGCGAGCGCGGCACGTGCGAAGTCCTCGAGCTCACCGATCGCTTCGATCCCGGCGAAGCCCGCCCCGACGAAGACGAACCCCAACGCGGTGCGGCGTTCCTCGGCGTCGGCGGCCTCGGAGGCGGCGTCGAGCTGCGCGAGGACCCGGTTACGGAGCCAGATCGCCTCCGGCAGGGTCTTGAAGCCGACCGCGTACTCGGCGAGTCCGGGGATCGGCAGCGTCCGCGACCACGAACCGGCGCCGATCACGGCCACTTCGAACGGTTCGTCCCGCCGTCTCCCGTCCGGAAGCCGGATCCGCGCCGAGCGGCCTTCGACCTCGATCCGCTCCACCTCACCGACGACGAGCTCCGTGCGTCGCAGGACGCTCCGGAGCGGCACGACGACGGCGCGGGGGTCGATCAGCCCGCTCGCTACCTCGGGTAGGAACGGCTGATAGGTCATGTGGTTCTCCGGGCTGACCATGATCACCTGGTGCGCGTTCACCGGCAGGAGGCGTTCGAGGTGGCGGGCCGCGTACAGACCGATGTAGCCGCCGCCGACGATCAGGATCCGGCTCATGTCACGTTCCCGCCCAGGGCTCCGACGGTCCGGTCGAAGTCCCCGTCGGTGAACCGCTCCCCTACGAAGTCGATCCAGCCCGGCACGCGCCGAGCCTACGAGCCCGCGCGGCGATGGAGCTCGTCCACCAGCCGTGACGGGGTGGTCTCCGACCCCAGGCGGAAGTCGTATCGGGCGCCGTGGCAGTCCGAGGCGCCCGTCGGGATCAGATCGAGACGCCCGGCCATCGCGCGATACCTCGCGCGCTGGTCCTCGTCCTGATCGGGATGATCCACCTCGACCCCCGCCATCCCGCGCGCGGCCATCTCTTCGATCAAGGCGTCGGGGACGGAGTCTGCGCCACGCCACATGCCGGGATGCGCGAGCACGCAGGCTCCGCCCGCGTCGCGGATCAGCGCGACGGCGTCCACGGGAGCGAGGGCGTGCTTGGGGACGTAAGCGGGCCCGTCGTCGGAGATGTAGGAGTCGAAGGCGTCGCGCTCCGTCGCCACGATCCCGGCCTCGACCATGGCCTGGGCGATGTGGGGCCGAGCGATCAGGTCATCGCCCGCGATCTCCCGGACCCGTTCGAAGGACAGGTCGTAGCCGAGCGCCTGGAGCTTCTCGACGATCATCTCGCCCCGCCGGAAGCGCGTGTCGTGCAGGCGCCGGAGCTCCACGCGGAGGCCCCCGTGGGCGGGGTCCACCCAGTAGCCGAGCACGTGGAGCGAAGCTCCATCGTGCTCGGCGGACAGCTCGACGCCGGGGACGATCCGAAGATCCGAGCCGGACGCGGCGTCCAGCGCCTCTCCCCACCCATCCATCGTGTCGTGGTCCGTGACGGCGATCCCCTCCAACGCGCGTTCGCGCGCGAGCGCGACGTTCTCCGACGGCGTCGCCGTGCCGTCGGAGAACGTCGAGTGCGTGTGGAGGTCGTACCCAGGCATGGCCGGCAAGGGTGGCAGACGGGCGAGCCGACCGTCATCCGGTTGGCGCGGGGGCCACGTGCTCGCGGGTGATGTCCCCCACGGTGGCGCACCCGCAGAGGGTCATCGTGTTCTCGAGCTCGTCGCGGAGGATCCGGAGCACGTCGACGACCCCGTCCTCGCCGCCGGCCGCCAGCCCCCAGGCCGCCGGTCGTCCGATCATGACCGCGGACGCCCCGAGCGCCAGCGCCTTCACGACGTCCGCCCCACGCCGAACGCCCCCGTCGACCAGGACGGGGATCCGCCCGCCGATCGTCTCGATCACCTCCGGCAGCGCGTCGAGCGATGCGGGGCTGGTGTCCAGCTGTCTGCCGCCGTGGTTCGACACCACGATCCCGTCGGCGCCGGCCGCCGCCGCCAGCTCGGCATCCGCTGCCGTGAGGATCCCCTTGAGCAGCAGCGGCAGGCCCGGCGCGTGCTCGCGGATCCACGCGACGTCGTCCCAGCTGATCAAGGGGTCGTACGCGAGCTCGTCCGTCGTGAGCGAGATCGGAGGCTCGTAGCCGACCCGGGTCTCGCGGTGGCGGAGGCCGTACGCGTTCAGATCGATCGTCCATACGAGCGCGGTGTAGCCGGCGGAGGAGACCCGCCCGAGCATCTCGGCCGTGAATCCGCGATCGGCGAACACGTAGAGCTGCCACCACTTCGGCGCCGCCGACGCCGCGGCGATGTCCTCGAGGAGGTCCACGGCCGTCGTCGACACGCACATGATCGTTCCGGCGCGAGCGGCCGCCCGGGCCGTCGCGAGCTCGCCGTCGGGGTGCGCGGACCGCTGGTACGCCCATGGCGCGATCAGCACCGGCAGCGCGAGTCGATCGGCGAAGAGCTGCGTCGAGGGATCGGCGGCGGCCACGCCCCGCAGGAACCTCGGCCGGAGCACCCATCGATCGAACGCGCGTCGGTTCCACGCGAGCGTCCGCTCATCACCCGCTCCGCCGGCCACGAAGTCCGCGAACCCCTGCGGCAGGAGCTCTCGCGCGAGGAGCTCGTAGTCGTCGACGGTGACGAAACGCGGTGGATCCGGCATGGCGCGCGAGGCTACTCCACCGCCACGACGTCGGCCGCTCGTGTCTCGGCGGCGATCGCCACGTACACCCCCGCAAGGACGATCGCCCCACCGACCACGGTCGAAGGTCCGGGCGCCTCGCCGAGGATCATCCAGGCGAGGATCGTCGCCCCCACCGGCTCCGCGAGGAGCGCCACAGCAACGATCGAGGCCCGCACGTGTCCGAGCAGGTAGTTGAAGGTCGTGTGACCCAGGAACTGCGGGCCGGCGGTGATCAGCACGAACACGAGCCATGTCTTCGCCGGATATCCCGTGAACGCCGTCCGGCTCGCGACCATCATCGCTCCGAGTGCCACGGCCGACGTCGCGTAGACGATGCTCGAATACGTGACCAACGCGAGCTCTTGGCGCAGGCTCCGTCCCAGCAAGACATAGATCGCGGCGAAGACGGCGCCGGCGAGCGCGAGGACATCGCCGAGCAGCGCGCGCGAACCTCCGTCGAACCCTCCGCCAACGATCACGAGCGTGCCCGCGACCGCGATCGCCATCCCGAGGAGGGTGCGACGCGTGGGTCGCTCGCCGATGAACCTGCCGAACGCGGCCACCCAGAGCGGGAGGGTCTGGACGAGCACGGCGCTCGCCGCGACGGTCGTGAACGACAGCGACGAGATCCAGGTCGCGAAATGCGCCGACAGCACGACGCCCGACGCGAGCGCGAGCCGCCATTGGCGCTTCGAGAGACGCCCGTACTCCGCGCGATGGCGAGCGAGCCCGAGCGGCACCAGCACGACCGAGGCCATCGCGCATCGGTAGAAGGCGATCGCGAGCGATGGTGCGTCCGCCTCCCGCACGAGCACGGCCGAGAACGACACTGCGGTGACGCCGACGATGAGGAGTGCGACGAACCGTCGCTCCACGGAGCTACCCGCCCACGCCGGCCCGAGGGATGGAGTGACCGGTCGTCCCGGCGCGCCCTCGCCGGGCGCCCATCTCCCAGGAGAGCCGTTTGGCGGTGTCGGTCAACGCCACGACGAGCTCGGCCGCCGGACCCGCGGGAAGCAGCCGTTCGACCGGACCCACGACGCCGATCGCTCCGACCGGATGACCGCGATGATCGAACACCGCGGCGGCGATCTCCCCCTCGCCGATCACGGCCTCATGCGCTTCGGTCGCGAAGCCGGCCGCCGCGACCTCTTCGAGGGCCAGCGCCAATGCGTGCGGGTCAACGATCGTCCTTCCGGTGAGCCGTTGCAGCGGACCCGAGACCAGCGTTCGCCGGCGGTCGGAGGGCAGGAACGCGGCATGGACCTTGCCGAGCGCCGAGGCGTGCCAGGGAACGGAGGCGCCGACCTCCAGGATCTGCACGGAATCGTCCGGGCGGAACACGTGATGGACCACCAGGACCCTTCGACCGTAGAGCACGCCGACGCGGACCGCCTCCCCGACCCGCTCCGCCAGCGTGTCCGCCCACACGAGCGAGCGCCCCCGCAGCTCGTGGTGGTCCAGGAACGCGTTGCCGAGCTGGAGCATCTCGGGGCCGAGCCGGTACTTGCCGGACTCCGGGTCCTGCTCGACGAGGTCTTGGCGCTCGAGCGTTCGAAGGAGTCCATGGACGGTCGTCTTCGCGAGCCCGAGCCGCTCCGCCAACTCGCTCACCCCCAGCCGGGGTGAGCCCGCGGCGAGCGCCTTCAAGATCCGTGCCGCCCGGTCGACCGATTGGATCGTGGGGTCTCGGCGGTCGCCCATCAGCGATCCTGCGGCCTCTCCGCCGCCGCGCGCTCCAGCGCACCGAACAGCAACGACGTCGAGGCCGCCCCCGGATCCTGGTGGCCGACGCTTCGGGGACCGAGGTAGGAGGCGCGTCCCTTCCGGGCCTCCATCGGCGTGGTCGCGGCGGCACCTCCCTCGGCGGCGAGCCGCGCGGCGTGCAGCGCCGCAACGGCGTCGGCCGAGCGGGCGTCGAGAAGCGCTCGGAGCGCCGGCGTCCACGCATCGACGATCGTCTTGTCTCCCTCTTCGGCCGCACCGAGCTTGACGATCGCCGCCAAGGCGTCGTCGAGGGCACCCGTGAGCTCGGGGAGTCCGAACGCCGACGCGTCCCCGAGCGATCGACCCGCCTCGCGAAGGGCGGATCCGTACAACGGCCCCGCGGCGCCGCCGACCCGGAGCACCAGCGTCGCGCCGGCTTGGACCAGGAGTTCGCCCGGGGACAGACCGTCCGCGGCGGCGGCGACGGAGACGACCGCCGCGAAGCCGCGATCCATGTTGACGCCGTGATCGGCGTCGCCGATCGCGGCGTCGAGCTGGGTGAGGAAGTCCCGATGCAAAGCGATCTCGGCAGCGGCGGCTCGCAGCCAGCGCGCCACGAAGTCCGCGTCGAACGGAGGCGGAGCTCCGCGGCGCCCGCGTCGGCCGGCACTCACCCCGGTGGTCACCGCGGCCACCTTCTCCACCTGTACCACTTGTGTCAAACCTGCATCATCCGGTGCGCGATGTCCGGCGATGCCGAACATCTTTCGGGGTCATCGCACCTCCAGCGCCGATCCCGGCCGTTGCTGTTCGGCATGGCGAGCGGTCCCATTGCCCGACCGGGATCGGCCCCGCAGGGGCCACCGCGCGAGACCAGAAGGGGGTGGTCGGCAACATGGCAGTTCCGAATCCGTACCTCGGCGAGGTCGTCGGCACGGCGACCCTGATCCTATTGGGTGACGGGGTGGTGGCAGGCGTCCTGTTGAACAAGTCGAAGGCGCAGAACTCCGGGTGGATCGTGATCACCTGGGCGTGGGGGATGGCCGTGTTCATCGGCGTCCTCACGAGCGTCGCCGTCGCCGGAGGGGTCGCGCACCTCAACCCGGCGGTAACGATCGGACTCTGGGCAGGCGGCTTCCTCCAAGGCTGGACGTTCACCCAGGTCATGGTCACGGTCTTCTTCGAGTTCGTCGGTGCCATGATCGGAGCCTTGCTGGTTTGGCTGGCCTACCTCCCGCACTGGCCCGAGACGGACGACCCCGGATTGAAGCTCGCGGTCTTCTGCACCGGGCCGGCGATCCGAAACACCGCCGGCAACCTGATCACGGAGATCATCGGCACGTTCATGCTCGTGTTCGGCGTCGTCGCGATCGCGATCAAGCTCGGAGGCGGCCTGTTCATCCACATCGAGGGGATGGCCGGATCGATGACCATCGGGGGCGCACTGTCGGGTGGGGCACTCCCGGTCGGCCTGCTCGTTCTCGTGATCGGTCTGTCGCTCGGTGGCCCCACCGGCTACGCGATCAACCCGGCGCGCGATCTCGGACCGCGGATCATGCACGCGATCCTTCCGATCGCAGGCAAAGGAGGGTCCGACTGGGGGTACTCATGGATCCCCGTTGTCGGGCCGATCATCGGTGGCATCCTCGGGGCGATCGCGGCGAACTGGTTGTTCACGAACTTCGCCACGACGCTGTTCAAGCTGTGATCTGAGGGCGAGTCGAACCGAGGGGTGAGATATCGGGATGAAGAAGCTGATCAACGATCCGGAGAACGTGGTCCGCGAGGAGCTGAGTGGGATCGCGCGGGCGCACGGTGACCTCGTCGAGGTCCACATCGACCCCCACTACATCGTCCGCAAGGACGCACCCGTCCAGGGGAAAGTCGCCCTCGTATCGGGGGGTGGCTCCGGACACGAGCCGATGCACGGAGGGTTCGTCGGGATGGGCATGCTCGACGCGGCGTGTCCCGGCGAGGTGTTCACCTCCCCCACACCGGATCAGATGGAGGCCGCGACCAAGGCGGTCGATGGCGGCGCGGGCGTCGTCCACATCGTCAAGAACTACACGGGCGACGTCATGAACTTCGAGATGGCGGCGGAGCTCGTTCGATCGGAGGGGAGCGAGGTCGAGTCCGTGCTCGTCGACGACGACGTGGCGGTTCAGGACTCGCTCTACACCGCGGGTCGGCGCGGGGTCGGCGCCACGGTGCTGATGGAGAAGATCGCCGGCGCCGCGGCCGAGCAACGCCGCCCGTTGAAAGAGGTCGTCGACGTCTGTAGGAAGGTGAACGACGGCGCGCGGTCGATGGGCATGGCGCTGACGTCGTGCACCGTCCCCGCGGCCGGGAAGCCGACCTTCGAGCTGGGCGACGATGAGATGGAGATCGGCATCGGCATCCACGGCGAACCCGGCCGCGAGCGGCGGAAGGTGGCGCCGGTCCACGACGTCGTCGAGATGATGGCGACGCCGATCGTCGACGACCTTCCGTTCAAGAGCGGCGACCAGGTCCTCGCCTTCGTGAACGGGATGGGAGGGACGCCGCTGATCGAGCTCTACATCGTCTTCAACGAGCTGGCGTCGTTCCTCGACGGGCGTGGCATCGGCATCGGTCGCAACCTGATCGGGCCCTACATCACCTCGCTCGAGATGCAGGGCTGTTCGATCACGCTCCTGAAGCTCGACGACGAGCTGACGGATCTGTGGGATGCGGCGGTGAAGACACCGGGACTACGTTGGGGAGTCTGAAAGGCAAGCGGCGGGAGGCGGCGACCTCGGTCGCTGCCTCCTTCCCATCTGGAGGTGGTCGTGACCGTCACACACGATGACGTGGTGCGCTGGATCCGGGCGTTCGCGGTTGCGATCGCCGAGAACAAGGACTCGTTGACCGAACTGGACTCCGCGATCGGAGACGCCGACCACGGGATCAACATGAACCGCGGGATGACCGCCGTGATGGCGAAGCTCGACGGCGGGGGATCCGCCGACGTCGGCGCGCTCCTGAAGACGGTGGGGATGACGTTGGTCTCGAGCGTCGGAGGCGCCGGCGGTCCTCTCTACGGAACGCTCTTCCTTCGCCTCGGCGCCGCGGCCGACGGCAAGGACGAGCTCACCGATGAGGATTGGGTTGCGATGGTCTCCGCGGGCGTCGAGGGGGTCCAGTCGCGAGGCAAGGCGGAGCCGAACGACAAGACCATGGTGGATGCCCTGATCCCGGCACGGGACGCGCTCGCCGCCGCCGTCGCCGCGGGCGAGCCTTTCGCCGACGCGTTGCGGGCGGCGGCGGCGGCCGCGGAAGAGGGGATGAAGGCGACGATCCCGCTCGTTGCGCGCAAGGGCCGCGCGAGCTATCTGGGCGAGAGGAGCGCCGGTCATCAAGACCCCGGGGCCACCTCGTCGTGGCTCCTGATGAGAACGGCGGCGGAGACCTTCGGCGATCACGAGGATTGAAAGGAGGAAGCGATGGCGGACTACGTAGGAGCCATCGACCAGGGAACGACCAGCACGCGCTTCATGATCTTCGACCACGCCGGCAAGGTGGTGGCGGTGGATCAGAAGGAGCACGAGCAGATCTTCCCGAAGCCGGGCTGGGTGGAGCACGATCCGTTGGAGATCATGGAGCGCACCCACGAGGTCATCGCGGGCGCGCTGAAGAAGGCCGGGATCTCGGGGAACGACCTCGCGGCCGTCGGGGTGACGAACCAGCGAGAGACCACCATCGTGTGGGAGCGGTCCAGCGGGAAGCCGATCCACAACGCGCTCGTCTGGCAGGACACACGGACCGACCAGATCTGCAACGAGCTCTCGGCCGACGGCGGCCAGGACCGGTTCCGCGCGGCGACGGGTCTTCCGATCGCGACCTATTTCTCGGGGCCGAAGATCCGGTGGATCCTGGACAACGTCGAGGGAGCGCGGGCGCGAGCCGAGGCCGGCGAGCTGCTCTTCGGCAACATCGACACCTGGGTGATCTGGAACATCACCGGGGGCCCCGACGGCGGCGCCCACGTCACCGACGTGACGAACGCCAGCCGCACGATGCTGATGGACCTGCAGACCCTCGATTGGGACGACGCGATCTTGGATGCGATCGGGGTCCCCCGGGCGGTCCTTCCGGAGATCCGGTCGTCCAGCCAGACGTACGGCGACGCGACGGGCGACCTGTCAGGCATCCCGGTCGCGGGTGACCTCGGGGACCAGCAGGCCGCCCTGTTCGGACAGACGTGCTTCGCGGTCGGGGAGGCCAAGAACACCTACGGCACTGGAAACTTCCTGCTGCTCAACACGGGCACGAAGGCCGTGCCGTCGAAGAGCGGATTGATCACCGGACTCGGGTACAAGATCGGGGATCAACCCGCGACGTACATGCTCGAGGGTTCGATCGCGATCACCGGAGCGTTGGTGCAGTGGCTCCGAGACAACCTCGGGCTGATCTCCTCCTCGGGCGAGGTCGAGGATCTGGCCAAGACGGTCGACGACAACGGCGGCGTGTACTTCGTGCCGGCGTTCTCCGGCCTGTTCGCGCCGTACTGGCGAGGTGACGCGCGCGGCGTGATCGCCGGGCTCACCCGTTACGTGAACAAGGGCCACATCGCACGCGCCGTCCTCGAAGCGACCGCATGGCAGACGAAGGAGGTCGTCGATGCCATGAACGCCGACTCCGGCGTCGCGCTCACGTCGCTCAAGGTGGACGGCGGCATGGTCTACAACGAGACGCTGATGCAGTTCCAAGCGGACGTCCTGGACGTCCCGGTCATCCGTCCGACCGTCGCGGAGACCACCTCGCTCGGTGCGGCGTACGCCGCAGGACTGGCCGTCGGATTCTGGAAGGAGGTCGAGGATCTCCGGGCTAACTGGGGCAAGGACAAGGAATGGCAGCCCAGCATGGACGCCGCCGAGCGCGACAAGGAGTACGCGCTCTGGAAGAAGGCCGTGACGCGCACGTTCGACTGGGTGGAGTGACGGATCCGGACGAACGGCCACCGTTCCTCCGCACCCGACCGAGGAGGGCAAGATGTCGGACAGGGAGCACCACCACGGCGATTTCGCCGAGGGTCAGGAGGCGGAGCCCGACGAGGGTCGAACGGGTTCGTATGCGGAAGGTCAGGAGCAGGAACCCGAGAAGGACGGAGAACAGGGCGATTTCGCCGAAGGTCAGGAGACCGAGGAGGACGAGCAGGAGGAGGGCTCGTTCGCCGAAGGTCAGGAGACCGAGGAGGACGAGCCGTAGGACCCTCGCGGGATGGCCGCGGTGCGATACTCGCGTCGATGACGCGATCCGCACCGCGGGCATCCCGCGATGCGCCACACGTCCTGATCGTCGGGGGTGGCGGCACCGGGGGCGCGCTCGCGCACGACCTGACGTTGCGCGGCATCCGGGTCACGCTGGTCGAACGCGGCGAATTCACCTCGGGAACCACCGGTCGGCACCATGGGCTGCTGCATTCGGGGGCTCGGTACGCGGTGAACGATCGCGAGTCCGCGATCGAGTGCATCGAGGAGAACGCGATCCTGCGCGCGATCTGCCCGGGGTCGTTCGAGGAGAACGACGGCCTGTTCGTCGCGCTCACCGACGAAGACATGGAGTACTACGCCGACTTCGTCGAGGGCTGCAAGGCGTGTGGGATCCCGATCGAGGAGCTCACCCCGCAGGAAGCGCTCCGGATGGAACCGCAGCTGAACCCGGAGCTGAAGGCTGCCGTCCGGGTTCCCGACGCGACGATGGACGCGATGCGGATGCCGCTGCGGTTCTTCGCCACGGCCAAGCACGGGGGCGCGACGCTCTACAACTTCATGGAGGTCCTCGACCTCGTGGTCGAAGGCGGTGCCGTCACCGGCGCGACGGTCCGCGACCAGGTGACCGGCTCCGAGGGCGACCTCCATGCCGACCTCGTCGTAAACGCGACCGGTCCGTGGTCGGAGAAGATCGCTCGCATGGCCGGCGTCGACGTCCCGATCAGTCCATCGCCGGGCGTGATGCTCGCGCTGTACGGTCGCCTCTGCAACATGGTGATCAACCGGATGCACCGATCCGGTGACGGCGACATCGTCGTTCCCCAGCGGGCCCTCTCGGTCGTCGGGACCAGCTCGTGGACGGTCGAGGACCCCGACGAGCTCGACGTCCCGGAGGATCACGTGACCCGGATGCGGGCGGAGGGGGCGAAGCTGATCCCCGCCGTCGCCCAGGCCGGGTTCCGGGCGGCGTGGTCGGCCGCTCGCCCGCTGATCGGTTCGAGGGAGGCGGATTCCGGCCGCGAGCTGTCGAGAACGTTCAAGACCATCGATCATGCCGACGACGGCGTCGAGGGGTTCGTGACGATCACGGGGGGCAAGGCGACGACGCTCCGCGGGATGGCGGAGCTCTGCGGGGACGTGATCAGCCGGAAGCTCGGCGTCGACCGACCCTCGACCACGCGCACCGTCACCACGCTCCCCCACACCGCCTTCTACGCGAAGACCGAGCGGAGACTGGCGTGAGTGAAGCCGGTCATCCGAACGGCTCCTCGCCGTCGACGCGGACGTTCCGCGTCTACCGCTACAAGCGCGGCGACCCGGGGTGGCGGTTCGACGGCTTCGAGGTGCCGGTCGGCGCCCGCACCACGGTGCTCGAGGCCCTCCGGTGGATCCAGCTGCATCGCGATCGGACGCTCGCGCTCCGGCACTCGTGCCTCCACGCCTCGTGTGGCACGTGCGGGATGCAGGTGAACGGCCGCGAGGTCCTCGCCTGCGTGACGCCCGCCGACACCCTCGGTTCGACCATCACCGTGGAGCCGCTGGCCAACATCCCCGTGCTCACCGACCTCGTGGTGGACATGCGGCAGCTGTTCGAACGGTTCCCGGATGAGATCGGTACGGTCCGGACGAGCGACGCGCTCGCGCAGGCCTCCCCGCCCGACGGGATCGAGACGTACGAGCGGTTCGAGGATTGCATCGAATGCGGACTGTGTCTGTCCGCGTGCCCGGTCTCCGCGACGTCCGACGCGTACGTGGGACCGGCAGCGCTGGCGGCAGCGCAGCGCCTCCTCGAGGAGCCGCGCGGCGTGGATCCCGAGCGGGTCCTCGACTGGGCCGACGATCCGCACGGAGCCTGGCAGTGTCACGCCGCGTTCGAATGCACCGAGGCATGTCCCTCCAGCGTCCGCCCCGCGGAACGGATCATGGCGCTCCGCGGCGCGCTCGCCGGCGGACGCAGGACCGTGGCAACGGTGATGCCGGCATGAGCGGTCAGGAGCTCCCGGGCACCGAGCGACGCGATGACGTCGGCCCGGTCCTGCGCAAGGGCGTCGGGATCCCGGCGTCCGGTTGGTTCGATCCACGCGGTCGGGCGCTCGGCGGCTTCGCGTTCGCGGTCAACCGCGTGACCGGGCTCGGTCTCGTCGTGTACCTGTACCTGCACCTCGCGGTGCTATCGATGCTGCTGCGCGGCGAGTCGGCGTGGAGCGGGTTCCTTCGGCTCGCGACCAATTGGCTGTTCCTGTCCCTCGACGTCTTGCTGATCTTCGGGATCCTGTACCACGGTCTGAACGGCATCCGTGTCGCCCTCGTGGGCAGCGGTGTCGTCCCTGACCGGCAGAAGGCGCTCTGGTGGGCGCTCGGCGTGATCGGGACGATCACGCTCGCGTTCAGCGCCCTGCACATCTACGGGAGCCGGTGAGATGGCCACCGTCCGGACCCGCGAGGCCGTCCGTCGCCGGTCGCCGCGTGCGCCGAGATCCGCGGGTGAATGGCGGACCATGACGCTCACCGGGCTCGGGCTGCTGGTCCTCGTCACGGTCCATATGATCGCGAACCACTTCGTCGTACGGTCGATCGGCGGCCTCCGCGATTACCAGCAGGTGCTCGCGTACATCGCCAACCCGGCGATCTTCACGATCGAGTCGCTCTTCCTGTTGTTCGTCACGGTCCACGCGATGCTCGGGCTCCGGGGCGTGCTCCTCGACCTGGATCCTGGCCCTCGTCTGCGTCGGTGGATCGACCGCGGGCTCGCGGTGCTCGGACTGGCGACGCTCGCGTACGGGTACTTCTTGATCGGGACGCTCGCGTCCCGGGCCTGAGGATCGGCAGCGACGTGGTCGGACTCGTCCTGGTCTCCCATAGCCACGAGGTCGCCGAGGGCGTCGCGGCGCTCGCTCGTCAGATGGGGGGCGCTGACCTGCCGATCGCGACCGCCGGTGGTCTGGACGGGGCGGGCGACGAGCACCCGATCGGGACGGACGCGGCTCGGATCGTCGCGGCGATCGAGCGCGTGTGGTCCGAGGACGGGGTGCTCGTGCTGATGGATCTCGGGAGCGCGGTACTGTCCGCGGAGATGGCGCTCGAGTTCCTCGACCCGGATCGTCGGGGGAAGGTGCGGCTCTCGGGCGCGCCCTTCGTCGAGGGCGCGATCTCGGCCGCCGTCGCCGCGAAGCTCGGCCGTCCCTTGGACGGCGTGGCCGACGAAGCGCTCGGCGGGCTCGCGGGGAAGACGGCGCACCTCGAGGACGATCACGATCGAGCGGGCGGGGACAGAACCGCGACGGCGACCGAGGAACCGGCGGGACCCGAGATCAGGCTCCCGATCGTGATCGATCTCCCCCATGGGCTGCACGCCCGCCCGGCGGCGAGGCTCGTGCAGACGGCCGGCGCGTTCGACGCCGACGTTCTCGTCGAGAACGTGACGGCCGGCCGTGGTCCGGTGAGCGCGCGCAGCCTCAACGCGGTCGCCACCCTCGGCGTCACCGTGGGGCAGCGGATCGAGGTCGTCGCGCGCGGACCGCAGGCGACGCTCGCGATCGACGCGGTCCGCGTGCTCGCCGATCGGCGCTTCGACGAGGACCCCGAGGACCTGATCGTCGCCGAGCCCTCGACCGACCCGAGGGTCGGTCGAGGGCCCGCCGAGGAAGGAACCATCGTCGGCATCCCGGCCTCGGCCGGGATCGCCGTCGGACCCGTCCGGCACCTCCACGTTCCCGAGCTTCCGCTGCCCGACGGTCCCGCGGGCACGCCCGAGGAGGAGAACGCGCGCCTGGACGAGGCCATCGCCGCCGTGCGCGCCGGCCTCACCCGACAGCGGGATGCCGCGGTCGTGCGCGTGGGCAAGGGCGAGGCGGCCATCTTCGATGCCCACCTCCTCTTCCTCCAGGACGAAGCGCTGCTCGGCCCCGCGAGAGCTGGCATCCCGGATCGTGGTGCGGCGGCGGCATGGGGCGACGCCGTCGCTCGGCTGGCGGCCACCTGGGAGGAGCTGGACGACCCGTACCTCCGGGAGCGAGCCGACGACGTCCGAAGCGTCGGGCGACAGGTCCTCGCCGAACTGCTGGGTGTGGAGGCTCCGCACGGCAGGCTCGGGTCCCCCGGGATCCTGGTCGTGCGCGACCTCGAGCCGGCCGACACGATCGCGCTCGACCCTGCGTCCTGTCAGGGCATCGCCGTCGCGCACGGAGGGCCGACCTCGCATGCCGCGGTGCTGGCCCGCGCCCTCGGGATCCCGGCCGTGGTCGGGCTCGGCGAGTCGATCACCCGGATCGACGAAGGGGTCGCGATCGGGCTCGATGGAGGGACCGGCGTGGTCCACCTCGACCCGTCACCATCGGCGATCGCCCTGCTGGAGGCGAAGCGTGCGGAGCAGCAGGAGATCGAACGGGCCTCTCGAGCGCGGGCTGGCGCGCCCGCCGTGACGAAGGACGGCAGACGCGTCCCGATCATGGCGAACGTCGGCGGTCCCGCTGACATCACAGCCGCACTCGCCGCCGGGTGCGACGGCGTGGGGCTGTTCCGGAGCGAGTTCCTGTTCATCGCTCGTGACCGGATGCCGAGCGAAGCCGAACAGGAGGAGGTCTATCGCGCAGCCGCCGTCGCGCTCGAGGGTCGTCCGCTCACGGTGCGGACGCTCGACGCCGGCGCCGACAAGCCGCTCCCCTACCTCGGACTCGCCCCCGAAGCGAACCCGTTCCTCGGCGTCCGGGGGTTCCGCTTGACGATGGCGCATCCAGAGATCCTGCACGCGCAGCTGCGCGCGCTCGTGCGGGTGTCGGCCGAGCATCCCGTCCGGATCATGTTCCCGATGGTGGCGACGCTCGAGGAGCTCGAGCTGGGGATCGCCGCGGTCGGTGAGGTGGCCGCGGACGTCGGAACGGTTCCCCCGGAGATCGGGGTCATGGTCGAGATCCCTGCGGCGGCCCTCGCCGCTGCGCACCTCGCCCGCGTCGCGGCCTTCTTCTCGGTCGGGACGAACGACCTCACGCAGTACACGCTCGCGGCCGATCGCGGCAACGAAGATCTCGGCAACCTCGCCGACGCCCTCCATCCGAGCGTGCTGCGGTTGATCGCGACGACCGCCGAGGCGGGAGTCGCGACGGGCGTGCCGACGGCGGTCTGCGGCGAGCTGGCGGGCGACCCCACGGCCACCGCCCTGCTCATCGGTCTGGGGGTCGACGAGCTGTCGATGAGCCCGCCCGCGATCCCTTCCGTCAAGGATGCGGTCCGCGCCGTCGAGCTCGACGGCGCGAACGCGCTCGCGTCCGCGGCACTCGCCTGTGCGACGGCAGCGGAGGTACGCCAGCTCCTGGCGACCTGATCCGCCCGCGTTGGTACGCTCGCACGTGTGAGCAGCGCCGACGAACGAGCCGGGCGGTTCCTCGAAGGCATCACGTGGTTGCGCGTGATCCTCACGCCGATCGTGATGGCTTTGGTGCTTCACGGGGGCGACCGGACCGACGCCATCGCCGCGGCCTTGTTCGCGGTCGCGGCCGTGACCGATTTCGTCGACGGTCGTCTCGCGCGCCGATGGAAGCGGACGTCACAGCTCGGCGCGTTCCTCGACACCACCGCGGACAAGGTGCTCGTGACGGGTGTCCTGATCGCGCTCGTCGGGGTCGGCCGAGCGTCGGCCTGGGTGGCCTTCGTGATCATCGCGCGCGAGATCGTCGTCTTCGGCCTCAAGGGGGTCGCGAGCTCGGCGGAGGGTTCGATCGTGAGCCCGTCGCGACTCGGCAAGGCGAAGGCGAACCTGCAGTTCTTCGCGATCGTCGTCGCGATCTGGCGCCCCGACGTCGTCTTGTGGGGACGGTTCCTCGACGAGTGGCTGATGTGGCTCGCCGCGATCGTCACGGTCTGGTCCGGCATCGACTACGTCGCTCGGTACGCCGGCGCGTTCACGCGCACGCGCGAACGATGACGGCGTTCGTCAACGGAGGAAGCGGGTTCGTCGGCGGCGCGGTGATCCGGGCCCTGGTCGCGGAGGGTGAGACCGTCCGCGCGCTCGCGCGGAGCGCCGGGGCGGCGGCGGCCGTGGGAGCTCTGGGAGCCGAACCGGTGGCCGGTGACCTCACCGATCGCGCGGCCCTCGCGGACGCGATGGACGGCTGCGACGTGGTGTACCACGTCGCGGGCGTCAATCGGATGTGCCCGCGGGACCCCACGGAGCTCGACGCGACCAACATCGGCGGCGCGGTGACCGCGGTGGAGGCTGCGGCCGACGCCCGGGTCGAGCGGCTCGTGCTCACGTCATCCTCGGCCGCGATCGGCGAACCGAAGGGGACGGTCGGCACCGAGGATTCGGTGCACCGGGGACGGTTCCTCTCGCGGTACGAGCGATCGAAGTACCTCGGAGAGCGGGAGGCGCGGGCGGCAGGCCGGGAACGGGGGATCGAGGTGGTCACGGTCAACCCGTCCTCGGTCCAGGGGCCCGGGCGCACGACCGGGTCGGCGAAGCTGCTCCTCTACGCCGCGCGGGCGCGCACCGCCGTCCTGCTCGACACGTCGTTCTCGATCGTCGACATCGACGACTGCGCGGCCGGACACCTGCTCGCCGCGCGGAACGGGCTGGCAGATCATCGATACCTGTTGTCGGGAGGGTCGCTCACGATGCGCGCTGCGGCCGCGCTGCTGCGTCGTCACACAGGGCGGCCGCGACGGGTCGTCTGGGTCCCCCGGAGCCTCGTGCGAGCGGCCACACCGCTCACCGGAGTGATCGCGCGCGTGCGCGAGGATCCCGCGGTGTGCCCGGCCACGATCCGCACGCTGCTGCACGGGCACCGGTACGACGGTTCGCGCGCGACCCGGGAGCTCGGGCTCGTCTACCGATCGCTCGAGGACACGCTCGAGCGCGTGCTCGCCTGGTACCGGGCGCGCGGGATGGTGCCGGACCCCGCGGCGTAGGATGCCGACAGGCGTCGAACGTCCCGGCGGTGGGCCATCGATGGGAGGACCGAGGATGACCGAGCGACCCGACCGCAACCTCGCGATGGAGTTGGTGCGTGTGACCGAAGCGGCGGCACTCGCGGCCGGCCGATGGATCGGCCATGGCGACAAGAACGCCGCCGATCAAGCGGCGGTCGACGCGATGCGGCTGATGATCGACACCGTGTCGATGGACGGCGTGGTCGTGATCGGCGAGGGGGAGAAGGACGAAGCGCCGATGCTGTTCAACGGCGAGCGCGTCGGGGACGGTGACGGGCCTGGCACCGACGTCGCGGTCGACCCGATCGACGGAACGCGGCTCACGGCCACCGGACAACCGAACGCTCTCGCGGTGATCGCGCTCGCGCCGCGAGGCACGATGTTCTTCCCCGGGGCGGCCCTGTATATGGAGAAGATCGCGACGGGTCCCGACGCGGCGGAGGTGATCGACATCGACGCGCCGGTCGCCGAGAACATCCGCCAGGTCGCCAAGGCGAAGGGCAAGCGACCCGAAGAGGTGACGGTCACGGTCCTCGACCGCGATCGCCACACTGGGCTGATCGCGGAGATCCGCGAGGTCGGCGCTCGCGTGTTCCTGATCACCGACGGCGACGTCGCCGGCGCGATCGTCGCGGCCGCTCCTCGCACCGAGGTCGACCTCCTGATGGGGATCGGAGGCACTCCGGAGGGCGTGATCGCCGCGGCGGCGCTGCGATGCCTCGGGGGCGCCATGCAAGGGCGCCTGCATCCGCGCAACGACGACGAACGCCGGGCGCTGATCGACGGGGGCTACGACCTGGATCGGGTCGTCCGGACGGAGGACCTGATCGCGAGCGAGGACTGCTTCTTCGCGGCCACCGGGATCACCGACGGCTACCTGCTGCGCGGGGTGAAGTACTGGCCGGACGGAGCCAGCACGCACTCGATGGTGATGCGCTCGCGATCCGGCACCGTTCGCTCGATCGAGTCCGAGCATTCCTTCGAGAAGCTCGAGCGGTTCTCGCCGATCCAGTACCGGCCGTAACGTCGCGCTGGTCGCATCACGCGAGCGCGTACACCCCGGTCTCGGCCTTCACGACGAGGCCCTCGGAGACCAGGGCTCGGAGCGCGCGGAGAACGGCCCCACGCACGTCGGGTTCCACGAACGGATCCAAGTATCCGGCCCGGAGCGCCCGGTCCTGGATCACGGTCCAGTGGATCGGCTCCCCCGCGTCGCCGAGCACGGCCAGGACGGCCTCGCGCGTCGAGCTCACCGACACTCCGGCATCACGTGTTCGGCGAACACCTCCACGATCTCCGGCTCGATCACGGCGAACGGAAGCGCCCACGGAGAGAGGATCAGCTCCTCGACGCCGAGCGCCTCGAAGGCTCGCACCCGTTCGACCACCTGCTCCGGCGACCCGCTGAGCGTATCCGCCCGCCACGTCTCCCAGGTCTCGTCGCGCATCGCCCGACCGGGGAACGATGCGCGGGCGCGCTCGAAGCGCGCCCGCGCATCGTCCTCGGTGATCCCGACCGTTCCGTACAGCCCCACCGTCCTGCGGAACGTGGCCGGGTCGCGGCCCTCGCGGCCGCACGCGGCCGCGACGTCCGCGACCCGCAGGGCGTGTTCCTCCGGCGACGCTCGCCACACGACGTTCCAGCCGGCGGCGTAGCGGGCGGCCAGCCGCAGCAGGCGGGGTCCGCCCTTGCCTCCGACCCAGATCGGAAGGGGGTCCTGCATCGGCGAGGGGCCGGGGGACCCCGGATGGGCGAGGGATCGTGTCAATCCGTGCAGCGTCCGGTCGAGGATCTCGAACCGCTCGCCGATCGAGCCGAACCGGTAGCCGAAGGCAACGAACTCGTCCTCCAGCCAGCCGGCGCCCAGTCCGAGCTCCAGCCGACCTCCGCTCAGCCGGTCGATCGTGGCGGCGGCCTTCGCGACGAGCTCCGGCGGCCGGAACCCCGCAGCCAGGACCAGGACACCGAGCCGCACGCGCCCCGTCCCCGTCGCGACCGTGGCGAGCGCGGTGAGCGGCTCCAGCGCGTCGATGGGCGCCGGGTCCGCACCGTAGCGCCCGAACGAGTAGAAGAAGTGATCCGACAACCACACCGAGTCGAACCCGAGGTCCTCTGCGCGGCGTGCCCAACCGATGGTGTCGTCGTACCCGATCCGCCCGGTCGGGAGCGAGAAACCGTACTGCGGGAGCGCGAGCCCGAAGCGCATCGCGGCGAGCATACGGAGCCGCGGAGCGGCGCGCCGTCAGCCGGCGGGAGGCGCCCGGTCGAGCACGCCGGTCAGCACGGTGCGCCCCCGCGCGTCGGTGACCACCACGCGCACGTAGTGGGTCAGGTCCCTCGCGACGATCCGGGCGACCATGGCTCCGCCCTGGCTGTCCAGCTGACGCACGACGGCGACGGGGACCCGGTGTCCGTGACCGTCCGTGATCTCGACCCGGTACGGGCGGCGACCGCGCGCCAGGCCGTCGACGGTCACGACGACCTGGTCGTCGCCGCTGGGCGACACGATCACGAGGGCGGCCCCGCGCCACGGCATATCGTCGACGGGGGTGAGCAATCCGACCGCCGCCTTGGTGCGCGGATCGGCGGTTGCGGCGGTTTGGATGAGCCGTTGGAACTTTTCGAACGCCGCGTCCTGCTGCTGGGCTTGCGTCGCCGGGGTGATCGGAGGACCGTCGCGGCGTCCCAGCACGGCGCCGGCGCCGAGGCCGGCGATCATCAGGGCTGCGGCGACGAGCACGACGCCGACCCGCCGGCCTCGGCGCCGGCTCGGCGTGGTGGTCGCCGTGGGGACCGATACGCTCGGACGCTCCCGCCGCACTGCGGCGACGATGCGCTCCTCGAGCTCGGGCGCCGCAGCGGCGGGCGCGGGCGCGAACGCCAACGTGGCCGCGGCGCGCTGCAGCTCGCGCGCCTCCTTCCGGCACGCCGCGCACCAGGCCAGATGACGCTCGATCGCATGGACGTCGTGATGGTCGGCGACGCCGAGTGCGTGCTCCGGGAGCCGGTCGCGAACGGCAGGGCAATTCACGACGGCTCCTTCAGCTCGTTCGCCTTGCGGATCTTGATGAGGGCCGATCGCAGCCGCGTCTTCACGGTTCCGAGCGGGATCGCGTCCGCCTCGGCGATCTCCCGAGCGGTCATCCCTCGGAAGTACGCCCGCGCGATCAGACGCTTCTCGGCATCGGAGAGGCATGCCAGCGCCCGGAGAGCCTCGTCACGCTCGATCAACGCGTACTCCTCGTCCCCCGCCGGCCGATCCGGCACCTCGTCGACCAGGACGAGGTGCGGTCGCGAGACACCGGTATCACGGCGGAGCCGGTCGACGGCGAGGTTGTGCGCGATCGTCATGAGCCAGGTGGAGAGTCGGCCACGTTGGGGGTCGAAGCGGGCCGCCTTGCGCCAGGCGGTGAGGAAGACGTCTTGGGTGAGCTCCTCGGCGGCCTCACGGGAACCGAGCAACCGGAGCCCCATCGTGTAGACGGGACGTCCGAACCGCCCGTAGAGCGCGCGGATGGCAGCATCGTCACCGGCAAGGAGTCCTTCCATCAGTTGCTGCTCCTCGCGCGGAAGCAGCGGGCCTTCGTGTCCAGGTCCCTGCACGAGGGACGCTCCTTCCAATACCTACGTCGGGTTCGGGGTGCGAAGTTTGCCGATGCGTCGATGGTCCCACGCCGTTCGCTTTGTCGCCATCGGGGACCATCGTTCCCTTCGTCGCCGTAACGGATGGGCGTAGGCTCCGCGACAGGAACGCAACAACCGTCGGGCGGAAACCCGGCGGCGCGGTATGCTGTTGACGGAAGGAGAAACACCGGTCGTGACCCGTATCGCTTCGGCCACCGCGCGGCTCGCGCTCGGCGCCGCGTTGACGTCGGTCACGGTCCTCGGACAGGTGGCGGCGCACGCGCAGGCCTCCGGTCCCACGATCGTCTCCCTGACCCTCAACGGCGTGGTCGACCCCTTCACCGCCGACTACATCACCTCGAGCGTCGCGCGCGCGCAGGCCGACGGCGACGAAGCCGTGCTCCTGACGATCGACACTCCCGGCGGACTCGGATCCTCGATGGACGAGATCACGCAGTCCTTCCTCACCTCCACGATCCCGGTGATCGCCTACGTGGCCCCCAGCGGCGCACGCGCCGCCTCGGCAGGCGCCTTCATCCTCCTGTCGGCGCCGGTGGCCGCGATGGCCCCCGGGACCAACGTCGGCGCCTCGACGCCGATCGGTCTGTCGGGAGGGGACATCTCCGGAACGCTCGGCGAGAAGGTCAGGAACGACGCCGCCGCCTCGATGCGAACGATCCAACAGACCTACGGGAGGAACGCCGACGTCGCGGAGACCTTCGTGACCGACGCCGCGAGCATCACCGCGGACGAGGCGCTCCAGGAGCACGTGATCGACCTGATCGCGCCGAGCACCCAGGACCTCATCAGCCAGCTGGACGGGACGAGCGTGCGGTTGGGGAACGGGACCGAGGTCACGCTGCACACGACCGGGGCGGTGCTGCAGGATGAGGAGATGGGTGGGTTCGTCGACTTCCTGCACACCCTCCTGGATCCCAACCTCGCCTTCATCTTCTTCTGGGTCGGGCTGGGCTTGATCGTCCTCGAGCTGATCATCCCCGGGCACGTGTTCAGCGGGACGGTCGGCACGATCCTGCTGATCCTCTCGATCGCGGCCTTCGGGCTGCTGCCCGTTCGGTTCATCGGCATCCTGTTCCTGATCGCGTCGGTGGTGTGCTTCGTGATCGAACTGAAGGCTCCCGGTCTCGGCATCTGGGGCGCGCTGGGGCTGCTCTTCCTGCTGCTCGGCGGGTGGTTCCTCTACGACCGCTCGGGAGGCGTCTCCGTGTCGCCCTGGGCGTTGGTGGGAGTGGCGGCGTTCGCGGGGGTGTTCTTCGGGATCGTCGTCGCGGCAGCGCTCAAGATGCGACATCAGCCTTCGATCTGGAGCCGAAGCGTGGTCGGACAGGAGGGGGTGGCGCTCCCCGCGGGTGTCGGACCCAAGGGCGGGATCGTTCGGGTCGCGTCCGAGGAGTGGCGGGCGGTCGCTCCCTCGGGGCCGATCGAGGGCGGCGCGAAGATACGTGTCACCTCGCTCGACGGGCTCGTGCTCACCGTCGAGCCGTCCAACGGCGAGCACGGCGACCGGCCTGATGCGGCGACCACCAGCTCCACGGCGTCATCGACGACGCCGGCGCAATCGACAACCCCAGAAGGAGGCACCACCTGATGCCGATCGTTTGGATCATCGTCGGACTGCTCGTCCTGTTCGCGCTGCTCCTGCTCACGAAAGCGATCAAGATCGTCCCGGAGTACCAGCGCCTCGTGGTGTTCCGCCTCGGACGCTTGCATGCCACACGCGGACCGGGCCTCGTAGTCCTGATCCCGTTCATCGACCGAGGCGTGATCGTCGACCTCCGTGAGTTCTATCTGGAGATCCCGCGGCAGGACTCGATCACGAAGGACAACGCCGCGATCGCGATCGACTTCATCATGTACTACAAGGTGTTCGACGCGGCGACGTCGGTCGTCGGCGTCTCGAACTTCGCCGGCGCGGCCACCAACATCGCGGCGACCACGCTACGGGCCGTGGTCGGGGACATCTCGCTCGACGATGTGCTCGCCAAGCGCGACGAGATCAACAGCCTCCTCCGGGTGAAGCTGGACGAGGTCACCGAGCGCTGGGGCGTGAAGGTCACGAACGTCGAGATCCGCGAGATCAGCCCGCCGCCATTGGTGCAGGAGGCGATGACCCGGCAGATGTCCGCCGAGCGCACACGTCGCGCGGTGGTCACGGAGGCCGACGGGCAGAAGCAAGCCGCGATCACGATCGCGGAGGGCAACAAGGAGTCCGCGATCTTGAACGCCGAGGGTTCGAAGCAATCGGCGATCCTCACGGCCGAGGGCGAGCGACAGGCCGCGATCCTCCGCGCGGAGGGCTTCTCGAACGCCCTGAACAAGATCTTCGAGGTCGCGAGCACGGTCGACGAGAAGACGATGCGCCTGCAGTACCTCGACACGTTGAAGCAGGTGGGCGCGTCGCCGTCTTCGAAGGTCGTCGTTCCGATGGAGCTCTCGGGCCTGGTGGCCACCTTCACGGCGCTCGCGGAAGCGGCGTCAACGGACGGGTCGAGCGGGGACGGCAGCTCCGGATAGCGTCTGCCGCCCTGCCCCGTGCGAGGGTCCCGGAACCGAGGCACGCTTCGCGGTGTACGGGGGACGAGATCGTGACGCAGCCCACCGAGCGGGCCTCCTCGCAGGAGGAGGTGCTCGTCGCCCTCGCCCGCGACGGGGATGAGCACGCCTTCGGCGAACTCGTGACGCGCTATCAGGCGCTCGCCGCGCGCGTTGCCCGCTTCGTCGCGCCGAGCGTGGACGTCGACGACGTGGTCCAGGAGGCGTTCGTGAAAGCGTGGTATGCGATGCCTCGGTTCCGCCCGGGGGCTCCGTTCAAGCCATGGATCTGTCGGATCGCGGCGAACGAAGCGAAGAACCAGATCCGCTCTGCCCGGCGGCGCGAAGCGTTGGTGCTGCGGGAGACGTCCGCGGGCGGGAACGATCGGTCGGTCCCGCCGCCCGAGGGTCAGGTGCTCGCTCGCGAGGATGCCGAAGCTTTGGTGCGCGCGATGAACCGGCTCGGATCGAACGATCGTCTCGTGCTTGCGTATCGCTGGCTCCTCGACCTCAGCGAAGCCGAGATGGCCGACGCGCTCGCGGTCCCAGCCGGAACGGTGAAATCGCGCCTGTCGAGAGCGATGACGAAGCTCCGAACAGCGATCGTGGCCGAGGAGGTGCAGGCGTGAGTGCTCAGCGACTGAGCCGGATGACGGACGAGGAGCTCGGCGAGGCCCTGCGCGCCCTGGGACCGATGCTCCTGCAGCCCCCGCCACCCGACGTCACGGGCGAGGTCGGGGCCGCGATCGACGCTGGGCGGAGGCCGCGGCGGCGCCTCTCGTCCCGCCTCCGGATCGCGATCCTGATCGCCGCCGCCCTGCTCCTGATCGCCACCGCCGCGGCCGCCGCGAAGCTGGTGATCGATCTCGGCGGGATCAGGATCGAGCGCGAGCCGACGCTCACGACGACGCCGACGAGCTCCCCGATCGCCGGGGTGGCGCTCGGGCGGTCCGTCACGCTCACCGAGGCAACCGCAGCGGCCGGGTTCACGCCGCTCGTACCGCGCGAGCTCGGTGCTCCTGATCGAGTGTGGCTCACCTCCGGGACGCGCGCCTTCGATCAGCCGGACACCGTGCTCGTGGCGATGGCGTGGCTCCCCCGTCCCGGCCTTCCGAGGATCCCCGGCACCCCATTCGGAGCGTCGTTGATCGAGGTCCGTGGGGACGACGACGTACTGGTCAAGCACGTCGGAGCGCCCTTCGATGAGCTGCCGGAGGCACACGCGTTCTGGATCGATTCGCCGCACGAGCTGGAGCTGCTCACCCGTGGTGGGACGCGCGTGTTCCCGGTCACCGGCAACGTGCTCGTTTGGCAGCGGGGCGCCCTCGCCCTCCGGCTCGAAACAGCCCTCGCGCAGCGAGCCGCGCTCCACCTCGCCGGCCTGGCTCGGCACTGAGGGAACCAACCCGGCGTGGCCGGTGTAGCCACAGGAGCGGACGGCAACCAGGTGCGGAACGGCCAGGGCAGAACGGAAGGAGTTCCTCATGCGATCGATACCGAGGGCACTGATGGTGCTCGTCTTCGGCGTGGCGCCGTTGTTGGGCACCGCACCAGCGCGCGCTGGCGGCGGCTGCCACGAAGGCATGACCCGAGGAACGGGCACGGCGATCAACATCGTCGATGCCTGCTTCACGCCGACGATCCTGCACGTGACGCCAGGACAGACCGTGACCTGGGTCAACGCGGACCCGTTCGTGCACAACATCACGGCGAACGGCTGGGGCCATTACGACGACCTCAAGCCCAGCGAGCGGTTCACCGCGGCGTTCGACGAGCCCGGCCTCTATCCGTTCGCGTGTACGTACCACCCGGGCATGTCGGGTGTGATCGTGGTCGGCAGCGGTAGCGGGCCGGGGGACGGGACGACGGTCGCGGTCGCCGACGTCGCACCACCTGACACCACAGCGCCGGTCGCCTCGCTCGACTCCCCGGCCGACCAGCGTGGCTGGCTCGCGCCGGCGGCGATCGGGACGGCCGTCGGCATCCTCGCCGGGCTCGGTATCGCGGCGGCGAGGCGGCGAAGGATCGTGGCCTGAGCTACACGGGCACGGCGATCCCGGCCTGCTGCATCGCGAGCTCGAAGTCGTGCCGGCTGCTCACGGCCTGCATCGCGTCCGCGACCGACACCGTCCCGTCCTGGATCAACCGGAGCAGCCACTGGTCGAAGGTGACCATCCCGTAGAACGCGCCGTCCTTGATCACCTCTTTGATCTCGGAGGTCGTGTCGGGGTCCTCGATGCGCTCGGCGACGCGACCGGTGTTCACGAGGATCTCGAGCGCGGGGACGCGGCCGCCGTCGACGGTCGGCACGAGCCGTTGGCAGACGATGCCTCGGAGGCTCGCCGCCAAGGCCAGCCGGACCTGCTTCTGCTGGTACGGCGGGAAGAAGTCGATCACACGGTTCACGGTCTCGGTCGCGTCGGTCGTGTGCAGCGTCGAGAGCACGAGGTGCCCGGTCTCGGCCGCTTGGAGCGCCGCGCGCACCGTCTCCGTGTCACGCATCTCGCCGATCAGGATCACGTCGGGATCTTGTCGGAGGGCCGCTCGGAGCGCGGCTAGGAAATCCTCGGTGTCGTTGCCGATCTCGCGCTGGTTGATCGACGCCACGTCGTCGCGATGCAGCACCTCGATCGGATCTTCGATCGTCACGATGTGCACCGGTTTCGTCTGGTTGATGTAGGCGATCATGGCGGCGAGCGTCGTCGTCTTGCCCGAGCCGGTGGGTCCGGTCACGAGGATCAACCCTCGGTGCTCATCGGCGAGCTTGCGGACCGCGTCCGGCAGCCCCATCTCTTCGAACGAAGGGCCTCCGAACCGAAGCTTCCGCAGGACCATCGAGACGGAACCGCGCTGCCGGAACACGTTCGCTCGGAAGCGTCCGATGTTCGCGACCGAGTAGGCGAAGTCCACGTCTCCCCGATCGACGAGCGTGGACTTACGGTCCCCCGGCACGATGCCGTCGGCGATCGCCTGGGTCTCGATCGGGCTGAGCGGGTCGCGCTCGAGGCGGATGAGTCCGTGCGGCAACCGGATCATCGGAGGCGACCCCACCTTGACGTGGAGGTCGGAACCCTCGCCTTTGACCAGCTCCTCGAGCCACGAGTTGAACTCGGGCACGATCGGTGAGCCTGTTTCCATCTCGAGGCCTCCCTGGCGCCATCGATCGGTGGACGCGGAGCCGCCCCCCGCATCGCTCGTTCCATCGGCGCGTTCTCGTGCCGACTTCAGTCCGACCCGGATCAGAGTGGCCTCACCCCCCCCGAGCCGTCAGCCGGCAGACCGTGGTCCGCTCGGCCAGGGGCTCGAACGACGTCATCCTCAGGGCAGGGCGGGACGCGGCGAGCATCCCCTCGAGGAGCCCGCGATGGACCGCGCACACGAGGGCACGATGCTCGTCCAACAGATCGCGGAACGGACAATCGCGCAAGGTGATCTCCACGGTCTGCTTGCCGGTGCGCCGGAACCGAGGCGTGAACCCGGCCCGGGCGAGCCCATCCTGCAGCGTGGCCAGGTTCGGGCCGGACGGTCGCTTCGCACCCGGCCTCGGTGCGGTGCGGCCCACCAGGTACGCGCCCCACTCGCGCGCAAGCTCCTCGGCGTGGTCCCGCTGCTTGGAGGTCGTGAGCAGACCGGACAGGATGTCGGCGAGCAGCTTGTGGTCCCGACCCTCGCGCGGCTCGACGTCGACCGCCACGTAGAGCGTCTGCGGCCGGCCGACGGCCGCCGCGGTCCGGCGGGTCTCCCGCGCCACGAGACCGACCTCCTCGAGGCGGCGGAGATGCGGGCGCAGGGTGTTCGGGTGCAGCGACAAGCGGGTCGCCAGCTCGCGGACGGCGACCGGGCGCCCCGAGAGCCGGAGGTATCGGTACAGGCGGTACCGCGTGTCCTCGGCGAGCGCCTTGTGCACCTCGATTGCGAGCGGCTCCGGCATGGGGGCTCCCCGGTCGTAGACTCCGTTTGCACGGTATGCACCGTGCATATGCGCGAATCGTACCTGGGAGACGAACGCCGATGGCCACCGAAGAGCAGATCCGCGAGGCGCTCAGAAGCGTTCGGGATCCCGAGATCGGCAAGCCGATCGAAGACATCGGGATGCTGCAGCGGATCGAGATCGACGGCGGGCTCGTTCGCGTTCACGTCCTCCTCACGATCGAAGGCTGCCCCTTGCGGGACCGGATCACGACCGACGTGACCGCGGCCGTTCAGCCGGTCGCCGGCGTCGAGCGCGTCGAGGTCTCCTTGACCCCGATGAGCGACGAGCAGCGCCAAGCCCTCGTCGGGCAGCTCCGCGGCGCCCCCGCGGGGCAAGCCCCTCCCCCATCGAAGATCTCGTTCCCGCCCCAGACGGCGCTGATCGCGATCGCCTCGGGCAAGGGTGGCGTGGGGAAGTCGAGCGTCGCCGTGAACCTGGCATGCGTGCTCGCGGCCGAGGGGGCGAACGTCGGGATCCTCGACGCTGACGTCTGGGGCTTCAGCGTGCCGCGGATGATCGGCGCCGAGGGCAAGCCCGTCGGGTTCGACAACATGATCATGCCGCTCGAGTCCCACGGCGTGAAGGTGATCTCGATGGGCCACTTCGTTCCGGAGGAGACCCCGGTGATCTGGCGCGGACCCATGTTGCACAAGGCGATCGAGCAGTTCCTCGGCGACGTCTACTGGGGCGACCTCGACTTCCTGCTCTGCGACCTCCCGCCGGGAACGGGTGACGTGAGCATCTCGCTCGCCTCGTTCATCCCGGGGGCCTCGATGGTCGTCGTGACCACCCCGCAGGAGGCCGCGCGCAAGGTCGCCGAACGGGCCGGCAAGATGGCCGAGCGGACCAACCTCCGGCCGATCGGCGTGATCGAGAACATGTCGTACTACGTGTGCCCGCATTGCGGCGAGCGCGAGTCCCTGTTCGGCGAGGGTGGCGGGCGGCTCGCGGCCGAGACGCTCGACGTGCCCTTGCTCGCGCAGGTCCCCCTGGTTCCCGCGCTGAGGGAGGGAGCTGACGCGGGCGCGCCGATCGTCCTTCGCGACCAGTCGTCCCCGGCGTCCGAGGCGCTGCGCGAGGCGGCCGATGCGATCCGGAAAGCGACGAAGTCGAAGATCGGCAAGCCGCTCTCCCTGATGGCTCGCTGACCACCACCTCCGACCTGCAGCGACGGTGACGTCCGGGCCGCCCGAAGGCCGCTGCGGCCTCAGGCAGCTTCCGTCGGGGCAGGTTGAGCCGCTTGCTCGGGCGCGTCGCCCCCCTGCCCCCTCCCCGGCGTCGTCGGACCCGGCGACTTGGTCATCGCTCGGAGGGTCAAGAGCGCGACGCTCACCACCACCACGGTGAGGGCAGTCCATTGGGAGCCCGTCAGCGGGCCGAAGCGCTTGTCGATCCGCAGGAAGTCCTCGAGGAGGCGGGCGCAGCCGTACCAGATCGCGAACGCCAGCGTCGCGGTCCCCTCACGCCGGGGCTCGCGGATGAACCACCAGAGGAACCCGAACAACGCCCACGCGATCAACATGTCGTACATCGCCGTCTGATGCACGCCGACACCCGTGGCGATCGTCTCGAGCCCGGAGTGGAGC